>DATCZY010000352.1:0-4445 GCA_036525655.1 Lysobacterales bacterium
CGCGACGGTAGTGGTTTACAGCCTCTGGCAAAGAGACTGGAACCTGTGGAAGCATTTGCATCTTTTCAAAGGGCTGCTGTTATACCTGTTGATCACCGCACCCTGGTTTATCGCGGTCAGTATGGCCAATCCTGAATTCGCAAAGTTCTTTTTCATACATGAGCATTTTGAACGTTACACCAGCGAAGTCCACCGCCGTGAAGGCCCCGTCTATTATTTCGTGCCTTATTTGCTGCTCGGCGTGTGTCCCTGGCTGATCACCAGCATGCGTTCATTGGTGTCACCTGGATTCAAATGGTTTCCCGACAAGCCCGGGCAGTTTGACCCGGAACGCTTCATGTGGACGTTTGTCGTGGTGACATTTTGCTTTTTCTCCCTTGGACAGTCGAAATTACCCGGTTACATCCTGCCGATTTTGCCCATAATCGCGATACTGTCAGGCGGCCAGATTGCCGCGAACAAACGCTTTGACACAGACCGCTGGGTGATGCTTTTCCTCGCCTTGATGTTCTTGTTCGGGGCTTTCAATGTCGAACGCCTGGCCAGTGGCAACTTTCCCGCTGAACAATGGCGGGCCTACGGGCCCTGGATCATGGGCACCGGTGTTTTATTCCTGGTCTCTTTTGCTGTGCTGAGTATTCGTAAAATTGGCCGCTTGCCCGCATTTGCGGCTGCGGCGGTCATGTCGCTGGGTGCGGCACTGTTAATTGTCTCCGGCGCCAATTCTTTGGCAGAAAGTCGTTCCAGCAAGGTGTTGGCCGACGTCATCATGGAAACACTGCCTGCCGGCGCCCCCGTTTTTTCATTTCAGTACTATCCGGAAGCCGCGGTTTTTTACCTGGGCAGACCCGTCACCATAGTAGAATATGAGGGCGAGCTGGCGATGGGGGTCAGGATCGAACCAGAGAAATTCATCAAAACACAGGATGAATTCTTGGCGAAATGGCAGACGCTTGACCAGGCGGCAGTGGTGGTCAAGCTGAACAGGCTCAAGAATCTTAAAGTGGACGCACTGCAGGGCAGGGTCGTATATAAAGGCCCAAAGACAATGGTGATCATTAAATCATGACTGAATCATTAGGCCAAAGCATGACCTGGGCGGCCTTCTCCCTGGTTTTGACCGGAGTGCTATTAAATGCGGTCGCCCAGCTGGCCTTGAAGGCCAGCGTCAGTGACACGGGTATCATCAACCTCGACCTGCAGTCATTACTGACCTCGGCCGGAAGCCTGGCTTCCAACCTGTGGTTATGGTTGGGACTGTTGTGCTATGCCATCAGCGTCGTGGTATGGATACTGGCTTTAAGCCGGGTCGACGTATCGATCGCGTACCCGATGTTATCGATTGGCTATATTGTGAATGCAGTCGCGGCCTGGCAATTGTTCGGCGAACCCATGAGCCTGGGTAAGGTCGTGGGCATTGGCATCATCATAGTGGGTGTCTACGTATTGGCCCGTTCATGAGTATCCTGCCATTTACCCGGCCGACACTCGGCGAAGAAGAGTTCAGCGCTGTCCGGGAAGTCCTGCAATCGGGCTGGATCACCAGTGGACCGCGTGTGCTGGAGCTGGAAAAAAATCTCGCGGCCTACATTGGCGGTGGCGTTGATGTCCGCCTGTTCAATTCCGCTACGGCTGCCCTGGAAGCGGTGCTTATAGCCAGGGACATCGGTCCCGGCGACGAAGTCATCGTACCCGCCATGAGTTTTGTGGCATCGGCCAATGTCGTGGTCCGGACCGGCGCGACACCTGTATTTGTAGACGTCGGGCTCGAGAGTCGCAATCTTGATGTGGATGCGATCCGGCCCGCCATCACCGAAAATACGCGAGCCATCATGCCGGTGCATTTTGCCGGCATGCCGGTAGACATGGCGCCCATCTATGAACTGGCGGCGCGTGAAAACCTGGTGGTGCTCGAAGACGCGGCCCAGGCCATTGGCACTCGCTACCAGGGCCGGCAAATCGGTTCATCCGGAAATCCGGTCTCGTTCAGTTTTCATCCAAATAAAAACATGACGACCATTGAAGGTGGCGCGATCGCTTCATCAGACCCGAACCTGATCAAGCAGTTGGAGTCCATCCGCTTCCACGGTATTTCCCGGAATGACAAGGGTGAGATGCAGGTTGAAGCATGGGGTGGAAAGATGAACCTGCCCGATGTGAACGCCACTATCGGGGTGGTGCAATTAAGAAAGCTGGATGATTTTAACGCCAGGCGACGCGTGCTGGCAGAGCGCTACTTTAAGCGGATGCCGCGTCATCCCGCACTGGTGCTGCCGGCAGATGCGCCGGGTCATAGCTGGCATATGTTCTGTGTTTGCCTGGATTTTGAATCGATGGGCATGAGTCGCGAAGACGTACTCGAGACCTTCAAGGCGCAGGACATTCTGCTGGGAATGCACTACCCGGCGATGCATCTGTTTGGCTTGTATCGTCAACTCGGTTATGGCCGGGGTGATTTTCCCGTTGCTGAGCAGATTGGGGATCAGACGTTTACCTTACCTCTTTTCCCGGCAATGACCACCGATGATGTAGACCGTGTGGTCACGGTTTTTAACAATTTGCTGGCATGAGCAACCAACCTGAAGCGGATGCCAGCGCCGTCGTTTTTGCCTATCACGACATCGGTGTGCGTTGTCTTGAAGCTTTGCTTGAACTCGGTGTTGATGTCAGGCTGGTGGTGACGCATCAGGACAGCGAGTCGGAACTGGTCTGGTTTGGCAGTGTTGAAGCGGTTGCGAAAAGAAACAATATCGCGGTCATAACACCAAGTGAGGTCAATTCTGCCGGAGTGATCAAACAGGTCTCACGGTGTAAACCGGATTTCATTTTTTCCTTTTACTATCGTCAGATGCTGGGACAGGCGTTGCTGGATATCCCGGACCGGGGCGCCTTCAATATGCACGGGTCACTGTTGCCGAAGTACCGCGGACGCGTGCCTGTTAACTGGGCCATTATTCATGGCGAAAAAGCATGTGGCGTAAGCTTGCACAGAATGGAGATCAAACCGGACGCCGGCGATCTGCTGGCACAGCGTGCCGTGCCCATATTGCGCAATGATACGGCTTTTGATGTTTTTCAAAAGCTCAAATGTGCAGCCGAAACCCTGTTGATGGAGACCGTTCCTGAAATGCTCGCAGGGCGCGTTGTGGAAACGCCGCTGGACCTGGAAAAAGGCAGTTATTTTTCCGGCAGGAAACCGCAAGACGGAAGGATCGACTGGCGCTTGCCGGCCATCGACATACACAACTTGATTCGGGCCGTGGCGCCACCCTACCCCGGCGCTTTTTTTGACAAAGGGTCACACCATATCGAGGTGCTTGGTAGTTATTTCAAAGGCGAGCAGGCTCGTTTTAGCGAACCGTGTATATATGTCGAAGCTGGAAATTTCCATGCCGATTGCACGGGCGGACAACGCTTTATGATTACCCAACTCGTCATCGATGGTGCGAGCGCTGATGCGTCCTTGTTCCAGCAGACCTTTGGGCCCCGTTTGCTACTTGCCTTCAATCCCGACGCATGAAGCAAGTCGTGCTAAAGGTCGATGTGGATACCTACCTGGGCACGCTCCACGGTGTGCCGGCCTTGCTTGAGCTATTTGCACGATACGATGTCAAGGCGAGCTTCCTGTTCAGTGTTGGTCCTGATAATACCGGCCGGGCGATACGCCGGGTTTTCAGAAAGGGCTTTTTGAAAAAGGTTGGACGGACCTCGGTTGTCAGTCACTACGGCCTGAGAACATTGATGAATGGTGTACTCAAGCCGGGACCGCATATCGGCAAGCGCGCAGGGGCGGTGATGCGGCAGGTTGCCGCCGCCGGTCACGAAGTGGGAATACACTGCTATGACCATGTTCGCTGGCAGGACAATGTCGCGGTAAAAGACCTCGACTGGACACGGCTGGAAATGAACAAGGCACTCGAGGCTTTCAGGGATGCCGTCCGGTCTGATCCTCAAACCATTGGAGCGGCAGGGTGGCAAATCAACCATTGGGTGATTGCCCTGGAAGAGCAAATGGGGTTTGCATATGCCAGCGACGTGCGCGGGCGCGAGCCGTTCCTTCCGGTGATGGAAGGCACGACTTCAAATTGCATTCAGATCCCCACGACCTTGCCTACGCTTGATGAAATCATTGGTTCAGATGGTATAGACTCTTCGAATTGCTGGGAAACCATCCTGCAAAAAAGCCGGGAAAAATTCCCGTATGGACACGTCTACACATTGCACGCAGAGCTGGAGGGCATGAAACTGATGCCGGTGATGGAAAAGCTGCTTGAGCAGTGGACAAGCTCCGGCTTCGGGTTGATGACGCTTGGTCAACTGCACGCTTCGCTGGATCGGTCAGCGTTGCCAAGGCAAGAAATAAAGTGGGCTGAAGTCGAAGGCAGATCCGGTTTGCTTGCTGTCGAGTCTGTCTGAATGACCGCTGGCATGACCCATGCACAAGG
>DATCZY010000353.1:0-5122 GCA_036525655.1 Lysobacterales bacterium
CGCCGGTCGCCACGTTTACAGTCGTTCACAAGGGCAGCATCCTTGTTCTTATGCATAATTACTTCCGGGGACGGAAAAAGTTGGCGGGAATTTATAAATTATTTCCATGTAGCCTTGAAACCACGTCATTACTTATCCGCAGGCACGATTTCAAATAATTTATCAAATCCGGAGTAACGGAATATGTCGTGAATGTGGTGACTGACATTGATCAGTTTTATACCGCTGCCAGACCCCATCAGGCGCTTGTGGGTCTTTAACAGAACACCCAATCCTGCGCTGGATATATATTCAAGCTTTGACAGGTCGAGCACGCATTGGCCGTCGATCTTATCCAGAAAGGTCTGGGCCTTGACCGCCTGCGCCGCATCCAGACGTCCGTCCACGGTCACGCAGCCATTATCCGTAAGTAAGATTTCAAACATCAGCTTACTTCCTTTCCACAATAAAAGTGATCTTGCTTTGCCGGTTCCTGTATTCATAGTGAATGGAATCGACCATCTTCATCACCAGGTACAAACCCAGCCCACCCGGCGAACGCTCTTCCAGAGGCGCATTCACATCAACGCTTGCGGCGCTGGTTGGGTCAAATCTTTCCACATCATAATCCGTCAGACTGACTTCAAGCCCAAGTGCGTGCGGCACCATTTCTATCAGGATTTCTTCATTGGTTTCTGTATCGTAGGTCACCATGTTGACAAACAACTCCTCGGTTGCGAGATCGACGACATTACGCAAGCCCGGCGGCAGTCCCAGTTCGCGAAAAACTGATTCCGTCATTGTGACGATATTTTTGAGTTCATTAAAGTCACGTTTGAATGTTTGCTGCATTTTTCTTCCTTTTTCTACTTATTCCGGTAAGCGTCTAACCAGCACCAGTGTTATATCATCTGCCTGTGGCGCATCACCACCAAATTCCTTCACAGCCTTTACCAGGTTTGCACCAAGTTCTGCCATCGGCAGATTAAAACCAGCCCGCATTATCCTGGCCACACCGTCTTCACCGAACTCCTCCCCGTCGAGGTTCGCATACTCATAAATACCATCCGAGATCACCGCCAGGATGTCGCCCGGTTCCAGCTGCAGGTTCGCGGATTCCTGCCCCTCATCAATCTCCATGATGCCGACCGGAAAGTTGGTGGGTTTGTACCAGTCGCAGGCTCCGCTTTCAGCCCGAAAATGAAGAATGGGCCCCTGCCCGCCTGAATGGTAATTGACCCGGTGCGTAAGCGGATCCAGGAATCCCATGAATGCGGTGATAAACCGGTCGTCGGGAAGGTCTTCGGCAAGTTGGTTGTTGACGTGCATATAGGCCTGATCGAGATCTGCGCCGAGCCTGAACGAGACCCTCAACATGGCCTGCATCTGTGTTGCTGACAAGGCCGGTCCGAAGCCGTGGCCCGTCGCATCACCCAACAACATGAATAACCGACCATTGAGCACCACCAGGTCATACAAATCGCCACCGGTATGGTCGGTCGGTTGAAAATGCCCGTGCAGGTCATAGCCGGGCACTTCGGGCATGCTGTCGGGCAAGGTACTCATCTGTATATCCCGGGCAACCGCCACTTCCTGGCTCAGGATTGCGTTGGCGAGCAACTCATCTGTCATGTATGAATGCTGGATAGCCACCGCAGCCTGAGCGGCCAATGCCGGCCCCACCCACTCATCGTGTTCATCGAACTGCCCGGTTTCTGCACCGAGCCACTGCATAACCCCCAGAATGGATTTATCCAGGCCGGTAATCGGGATATTCAACAGGGAACGGGTCTCACCACCCGGGATGTGCGTTGGGTATTCCAGAAAAAGCGCGTCTTCACGGCATTCATGAATATTGCTTATGGCAATGGTTTTCGCACACGCACCCGGCCAGCCCTGACCGATTTCAAGCCTCATGGGCTCCTCGCTTGATGGGACCACCATGACAAGTTGGCCACTGCTTTTTTCAAGCAGCCATAACACGCCGGTTTCGGCAACGATGGCCACCTTGCCGACCTCGATGATTTCACGCAGAAGTTCAGGCATCGCCTCGGGCGCCGCCAGGCGATGCATGATATCGAGGATGCGAACCAGTGACTCGCGGGTGATCTCGTTAGGGTTATTAAGAAAATTCATTACCAGGGCCTTTTTATTATCTTCTGATAAATATAGCAAAAATAAGCTTGGCTTATCCGCCTGTCGACAGGTGGCGTTGTCTATATGAACCGGAGGTCACTGCCCGACGCATGAATTCCCCGCCTGGTGGGACCGCCATTGGTGACAGCCAGGCTCAGTCCGCCCGACTTGATTCGAACGTCAGTTTTTTCAGTAACCCGAGCAGATAATCAACCTGCGTAAGATGGGTCCGGAAATGCAATACCGCCAGGCGCAAAAAGAATTGTCCATTGATCAACGTTGAGCTGATGAAAACTTTGCCATCGGCCTGAACCGCCTCTACCAGTTGCCGGTTGAAGTTGTCCGTATCGGCGTTTTTGGGAACAAAGCGATAGGTCACCACCGACAACTCCGGATAAGGGCCCGTTTCCCATCCGGGTGTTTGCCCGAGTTGTTCGTGAAAGTACCGTGCCAGCCAGATTTTTTCAGCCAGCGCCGCGCGAAACGGCGTCAGTCCGAACAACTTTAAAGGCAGCCAGAAACGCAAACCCCTGAACGGTCTTGTCAACTCCAGTGACAAATCTGCCGGTGAATAGTGTCCGCTCGACATTCTTGCATCCTGCATATAATCGGCCTGGTAGGCCTGTGATCGCGCCAGCCACTGCTCATCCCGCACCAGTACCGCACCCGACCCGTAAGGAAGAAACATACCTTTGTGTGGATCGAGAACAATGGAATGCGCC
The DNA here is from genome assembly GCA_036525655.1 of Lysobacterales bacterium. GTDB lineage: Bacteria > Pseudomonadota > Gammaproteobacteria > Xanthomonadales > SZUA-36 > SZUA-36. The sequence goes on from DATCZY010000353.1 coordinate 2,838, forward strand.
TTGTCGAGACCTCGCAAGACCTCCCTGCCCTCTTCACACAGCAGGAAAAATCCGCCATACGCGGCATCCACGTGCAACCATAGATCATGTTGTGTGGCCACCTGCGCGATGGCCTCGACGGGATCAACGGCACCGGTATCCGTCGTGCCCGCCGAGGCAATTATCAGCCATGGCCGCAAACCCGCGGCTTTATCCTCAAGGATCAATTGCCGCAGTGCAGCCACGTCCATGCGGTAACGATCATCCATTGGCACTAAGCGCTTTTTGCAGTCAGCGAGACCCGCAGCCCGTATTGCCTTGTCGATACAGTGATGGGAATCTGCAGTGGTATAGATACAACTGCCTTCCACATCTCTCGCTCGGACACCCATTGTTTCCCTGGCAGCGATAATCGCCGTCAGGTTGGCCATGCTTCCACCCGAAGTCAGATCGCCGCCGGCGCTTGCCGGATAACCGACCAAAGCGGCCATCCACTGGACCAGTTGCCGCTCCATCTTTGCACCGCCGGGAGAGGCAAAGGACACTCCGGAATAACAGTTGGTGATATCGGCAAGAAAATCTCCCCACGCGGAAGGATAGATCCCGCCACCCGGTATATAGCCCATGTGGCCGCCTGAGGCCGGGTTAATACCTTCAAAATTGACGGCTGTTTGCAATGTTTCCAGCAAGGCCGGAAAGTCCCCGGCAGATTCACTGAAGGCTTGTTCAAGGACTCTGCTGCGACCCTTGTCTGGTTCAAACGTTTTGGCCACCGGCAACCGGTTCAGAAATGCCTCGGCGTAACCGACCGCCTGCCTCGTCATTTTTTCGCGCTGCAGAGCAGGCGGCTCAAGTGCGGCAGATTCCTGTTCGAGTCGTTTAATTTTATTTAGCATTTTGCAACCGTAAATGGATTGATTCTGTAATTAGCCCGGGCATACCCTTATGATCGACACATTATTTCAGATTTGAATCTTTATAGGTTGCAAAATGAGTGAATTGGAAGAACAGAAACCGGGAAATGCACATGCAGCGAACCACCGTGATGTTAACGGGACAGGAAGCGACCCGAAAATGGAACCGATCGCCGATCAGTTCCGTGGCGAGATTGAAAACCTGATCGGCCAACTGCAATCGGCCCTGGCGGGCGTCATTCGGGGTATGGACGAACGACCGGCTTTGACACCGGGCGCAGAGGCTGCATTGGAGGCGTTGAAAGAACCGCTCCCGGATAGGGGTTGCGGCGCGCAAAAAAGCATCGAAAAACTGCTGGAGATGAACGACCGGGCGGCTGCCAATACAGGTGGCCCAAGATGCTTCCACTTCATTATCGGTGGCAACACGCCGGCGGCGATGGCCGCCGATCTGCTGGCAACCGCATTTGAGACCGTTACTTATACCTGGGTGGTCTCGCCGGTGGGCGTGCAGATGGAACTGCAGGCCCTGGATTGGCTGAAAGAGCTCTTCGGCCTGCCCGCCTCCATGTCTGGCATCATGGTAACCGGCGCAACCATGGCCAACTTCGTGGGCATGGCCTCTGCGCGCCAGTGGTGGGGCGAGCAGCACGGGTTCGACGTTTCCGAACAGGGCATGTCCGGAAAGCCGCAGATGCCGGTTTTAACCTCGGGTTTTATTCATGCCAGTTCACTCAAGGTTTTGGCCTTGCTCGGGGTTGGCAGGGGCCATGTGCAGCAGTTCTGCCGTGATGATTTCGGGCGTCTCGATATCGATGCCATGCAGCGGGCGCTCGAAGGACTGAACGGTCAACCTGCCCTGGTCATTGTCAATGCGGGAGAGGTCAACAGCGGGGAGTTCGATCCGGTCAGCGACATGATCAAACTGGCGAGAAAGCACAATTGCTGGGTCCACGTAGACGGTGCATTTGGTCTGTTTGCGCGTGTTTCACCAAGGATTGCCCATTTCGTCGATGGTGTCGAACTGGCTGATTCCATCACCGTTGACGGCCACAAGTGGTTAAACGTGCCTTTTGACTCGGGCTATGCTTTTGTCAGGGACCAGGGTCTGATGACCCGTGCCTTCCGCTATTCAGCTGACTATTTACCGGCGCTCGACAACCCCCGGCCGACAATGGGCGCCATCGGCCCGGAAAGCTCCCGCCGTGCCCGGAGCTTTGCCGTATGGGCGACATTGAAAGCCTATGGACGCCAGGGACACCGCAAGATCGTCGAGCATTGTCTGGACATTGCCCAGCACTTTGCCGAACAGGTTCGGTTGCATGACAGCCTCGAACTGATGGCTGAAGTACGCTTGAACATCGTGGCCTTTCGTTTCAACCCTGGCGGACT
>DATCZY010000354.1:0-2046 GCA_036525655.1 Lysobacterales bacterium
CAACAGAGCTGGCGCTGGACAACCATCCCCGGCTGAAGTCGGCCAGCGCCGATGTGGAAGCGGCCCGCGAACAGCACGAGACCGCCAAGGCGCTGTTTTTCCCAAGGGTCCACCTGGAGATCAAGGGTTCGGACAATGACAACCTGGATGGCATCGCCGGTTCAAATAATGATGCCGAGGTCATGGTGCGTGGCCGCTATAATTTCACGGGTGGCAAGGATGTAGCACGTCGACAGGAAACCGTGCACGAACTGATGCAGGCAAAAGAGATTCGCGACCGTACCCGGCGCCAGGTCACCGAAAGCATTCGCTTGTCATGGAATGCCTATGAAACCGCAAAATCCCAACTCGAATACTTCAAGGTACACGTTGATGCCAGCAGCAACGCCCTGGATGCCTACCGCAAACAGTTCAACATTGGTCAACGCACCCTGATTGACCTGCTCGACCAGGAAAACGAGGTATTCCAGGCCAGGATAAACTATGCGAATGCCCTGAATGACCTGCGCTTCGCTGAATACCGTATTCTCGCCGGCACCGGCCGGTTGCTGTGGGCGATGGAAGTTCCCCTGCCTGAGCAGGCTGACACAATCCAGTAAACCGCTGTACACGGTAACGGGCATGGGGGTCGTTAATACTTTCCTGTCCGTTACCAACATACCTGCTTTCAATTAGTTCCAGCTGGCTTTAGGATAAGCCGGTCATGCTGGATCACACCCTTATTTTTTCTATCTTCCTGATCTTCACAGGTGCGGCAATACTTGCATCACTGGCGCTGTTCGCACGACAGTCACTCCTGGTCGCCTATATTCTACTGGGTGGACTGGTTGGGCCATGGGGACTGCAACTGGTCAATGACGCGTCCGTGATCCAGCAAATCGGCCATATCGGCATCATTTTCCTGCTGTTCCTGCTAGGCCTCAACCTGCAACCATCACAATTGCTGCACATGTTTCGCGAAGCGCTGGTTATTACTGTCGTCAGCTCTGTCATTTTCGGCGGTTGCGGTTACGCCCTTGGCTGGCTGTTCGGCTACAGCCTGCATGAATGCATCGTTCTGGGCGCCGTGATGATGTTCTCCAGTACGATTATCGGGCTGAAGCTGCTCCCGACCACCGCCCTGCACCACCGGCATGTCGGTCAGGTCATGATCAGTATCCTGCTGCTACAGGACATAATCGCCATCGCTATTTTGCTGTTCCTCGAAGGCTTCTCCTCAGCAGGCATCGAGTGGCAACAGGCTGGCAAACTGGCCGTGGCGGTGCCGCTGCTGGTCATTGTCGCCTTTGTCTTCGAACGTTACGTTCTACAGCCGCTGATGATGCGCTTTGACACAATCAAGGAATATATTTTCCTTACGGCCATTGGCTGGTGTATCGGCATAGCCCAACTGGCTGTCTTCATCGGTCTTTCATATGAAACCGGCGCCTTTATTGCCGGCGTTTCCCTGGCCGCAAGCCCGATATCGCTGTACATCGCCGAGAGCCTCAAACCGCTGAGGGACTTCTTCCTTATCATGTTCTTCTTTTCGCTGGGCGCGAGTTTTAATGTCTCGGTATTACCGCAGATATTTATCCAGGCCTCGCTGCTAGCCGTTGTAATGCTGGCAGTCAAGCCGCTGGTATTCGCGAAACTGCTGAAGGCGGCTGGCGAAAAAGGAAGCCTGCCAGCCGAAGTGGGTGTGCGACTGGGACAGATCAGCGAATTCTCCCTGCTGATCGCAATACTTGCACTGAATGCCGGCGCCATTGGCTCGCAAGCCTCCTACCTTATTCAGGCCGCAACGCTGATAACATTCATCGTTTCTGCCTACATCATCATGCTAAACTACCCGACGCCGATTGCCGTCAGCGACCGTCTGAGGAAAGACTGACACCTGTTCATAAAGTGCGAATAGTGTTGCAAAACGTGCGCTTATGCAGTACAAAATACCATGTCTGCTGATGGAGTTGATATTCCGACATGGAACAACATCGTCAATCCGGAGCACCCGTAAATTTGAATGCCCTTCTGATTGGCGCAAAGACCATTCCCAAAGGATGTCGT
>DATCZY010000355.1:0-2338 GCA_036525655.1 Lysobacterales bacterium
AGTTCGACATGAATGAGGCGGTGGATCGTATTTACAAGGCGGCCGCGCTGTACCGGGCCGGTAAGTCACCGGTGGTGATCGTGACAGGTGGAAACCAGCCTTGGTCTGAATCGAAAACGGCAGAAGCCGATTTGATCCGGGACCTGCTGATCGAATGGGGTGTGCCCGGGGAAGCCATCCTGCTGGAAGGCAGTAGCCAGAATACCCGGCAAAATGCCCTGTATTCAAAGAACATCATGGACTCGATAAGCTGTGAGGACGCCCTGCTGGTGACCTCGGCAGCACACATGCCGCGCGCGGCCGCGGCGTTCCGCAGCGTAGGGCTGAGAGTAACCCCCGTGAGCACCGATGTGCGGGCGCCGAAACAGGTGATTCCAGTACTCATAAATTTTCTGCCCAGCGCAGACGCCCTGGCGATGACTTCCAACGCCATCCGCGAATGGCTCGGGCAAAAAGTGTATGCCTGGCAGGGGTGGAATTGAGAGAGCGGAGAGCAGAAAACAGCGAGACCTGGCGGTTTCTGGGTTGAGGCATGGAGCCTGGTGTAGAAAGTTGCTTGAAGTGCAAACAGGGCTATCGGTTACAGGTCCCGAAGAAATTGTTTTCGACTGGTCTGCGGACCGGTGTGAACTGGAGGACATACCGGATGTGCCGGCAAGGGCCTTTCGGGACGCAGAGGACAACATACAACTGATCAGTTCGCACTTCATCAATCGTCGCATCACCGGACCTGACCTGGATTCACTGCAGCGTGATTGCAACGTGGTCATGGCTTCGCACATGGATTCAGATCCCGGACACTTTAACGAGAGGGAGTGGCTTCGCGCCGTTTACACGGCAGACGGTCAGAATATCCATGCACTGGTGCACAATGAGGAAAAGTCTGGACACCCACCACTTTACCGGCAAGTCTAATTACAGGGGGCCGTGGATGCCCCGGTTTCTTTCGAGGCCTATCATGCTGCGGATCAGGGGCTGGTGGTCCCCATCTCCCTGCGCGTGTAGCGCCAGGATTGGACCTTGGTACTGCTCCAGGAAAACTCTTTCATGACCTCGTTCAGTCTCTCCTGACTCTGATCAGCCATGACGATGAGGACTGGCTGAGGGCCACCGGTTTTCTCCAGCAGGGCTTTGAGCATCAGGCCCTTGTTCTGCCCGGCGGTGAAGAAAACGCCGTCTTCATAAACCACGGCAAGATTACCGCCGGCAGGCAGGAATGGTTCGGGATAGCCCTCGACGGGCGGCCAGGCCTGAGAAGTGAAATCAAAACCGTTGTAACGCAGGTCCGCGAGGGTCTGTGCGCGGCATCCCGGTCCGCGGGAGGTCAGCACGATGACCTTCGTGCCGGCGTCCTGAATGCGCTGAACGAGTTGCGCTGAATTTGCCTGAACGGGATGCATCGTGCTGGACTGGGTACCCGCCGGCCGGGCGCAGGGATCGGTATCCTGGCCGGGATTACCGGTCAGCAGGGTTCCGTCGATTTCCAGCACAACCAGCACGTTTTTACCGCCATATTCCCTGGCCAGATCGAGAGACAGTTCAACGACCAGTTGCAGTTCGTCCGTCGACCCCAACAGATTTTGCGGGGGTGGCGGTCCTGCTGGAGCTTTTGGCGCCTCGGCGCATCCTGCAAATAGCAGGATAGCCAGCACCAGACTAGAAAATTTAAAAGATAGGTTAGGCATGTTCTTGTTTTCCCTGGGTCCTTCCGAGGTCTTCCTGTTACTTTGCCAGTAGATTGGCAGGAAGGCAATAGCTTCGTAACTTGAAAGAGCTTTGGCCCAGTTATTTCCAAACCGCCCCGCAGAGCAACTTCCGGACTTCGAGTACGGCAGGGGCTGGAGCGATACGAAAATTAGCGAGGTGAATGCAAACAAACCGAAGGCAACATTAATGTTCGAGGATTTCGCCGAGATGCTCGGGTACAACGGACTGCTTGTGGCAAGCCGCTTGGCAAGCCAACGAACCCCAGGGTGGCAGGATGCCATATGGAACAGCGCGCTCAAAAACGAGCTGATTGTTTAAGAACAGGCCTTCAGTTCTTTAAGTGCTCATCACCGTCCGTCACGCCGGGGGTGCAACCCGCAATTTGTAATAAACACCGAGAGCCATGAGTATAACGAGCAGCATCAAACCCCAATCGGAAAGCGCCGGTACGGAAATTGCCGGGAGTATAAGTAGAACAAACGCTATATTCACTTAAAAATCAAAGTACCAAACGACCATTCATACCCGTCATTCAATTGAAATGACGTGCAAACTGGTCAACTTTGCACCCTCAGACCCAAATATTGGCAGGAGACAGTGGGTTTTTCGCCAAACCTTGAAGTCGAGATGA
>DATCZY010000356.1:0-5423 GCA_036525655.1 Lysobacterales bacterium
TCGCTATCAGGGGCGACTTCCAACTCGCTCATGGTCGCACCCTTGACCTCGGTGGCGGGCGCATGGCGCTCAATATCGATGGGCTCACCGCTTATACTTCCGCTCAGACTGTTGCCGTGGATGTTCACGCTGAAACCGCTAAAAAGCATCTTACGGGTCGCCATCTCGTAGATGATGGCATTGAGCCAATCGACCAGGAGCAGTTCCGGGTTTGGCGCATCGCAGGTGATTGATATGCTTGTCCCGGGTTCGACGCTTTCGGGGTCGGTCACAGCAGCGGTCAGTGCTTTCGCGGCCTGCTCGAATGCGCTGTCCGGCGTAGGTCCGAAACCGCGGACGCCGACATCCGCAACATGCGGAAAATGCTCCCAGGAAGGAACCCTTGCGGGCTGCGCAATGGCCTCGGTCTTTTGTCCGGCTTTAGTCATGCCATGCCCTTGCGCGGATATGGCTAACTTCACCATCGCGCAGCATGCCCCGCGCGACATCATATTTTTTTACAGGCAGTTCCATTTTCAACTCCTGCTTTCTTTGCTGCTTTCCAGTTTGACGCCAGCGCTGCAGCACATGGGGATGTCTATTGCAGCGCCGGTGTTCTGCAATCGAGGGGCAAGCGACGTGATTGCAACAAAATGTCACGCCGGTGCACACCGGTCAGTATTCGGTGAAAACTGATCGCCGGTTGCGAAAACCGGTACCCCGGTCTATCTGTCGGCACATAATGTAAAAATGAGGTTGTTTTCCTTAATGTCAACAACTTTTGCGGACCATATCATCGTTGACGTCCGCTTTCATGATGTGGGTCAACATGTGGTTTGCAACTTCGCTATAATCTGAAAAGATATAGATATCGATGCAATTTGACAGCTCATCAGCAATGGGAGGATAGAATTGTATTATGGCAACGAAATCATCCATTCACGAAGAAATCCTGCGGCTTTTCGGACCACTGAAAGATCACACGGTCAAGCAGATCGAAACCCTGGAGCCGAAGCTGGACGAACTGGAAATCACGGCAGCCTATCTCGCCGGCATAGACGATATCATGGGCAAAGAACGCCTTCCGCTGACCGGCAAGACAGCCAAAATCTATGAGTTCGTAACACTCGACGAAACCTTCGTTGATGACGAATACCGCCGCGAATGAAAGGCTTGCATTAAGTGTAAGCGCGACTCTATTTTTCCATCTCCAGGGTGTATGTGCCACAACGCGCCTCACCATTGAGCTGGGCCCGTTTGTACAGTGCCGCTTGCGCGGCGTCGCGGTTTTCCGCTTTGCCCTGCCAGGCGTGTAAGGCCGGTTGTTGCAAGGCGCGCCCATAGGAAAACGAAAGCTCCCATGGCTGGCCGGGATACATCCGGTTCATCGCGTTCAGATTGGCCGTGGCCTCCTCGTCGCTTTGTCCGCCGGAAAGAAAGTTGATACTGGGTACCGCCGCGGGCACGCTGCGCCGCAAGACTCTAACCGTATTTTCAGCAACCTCAGCGGGAGTCGCCTTCGTAGCGTATTCCTTTCCAGGGGTGACCATGCTGGGTTTAAGAAGGGTGTGCTCCAGGGTCACACCGTAACGGTACAGGGCCGCGTAGACGGCTCTGTGAACCCTTTCTATCACTTCGAAACACCGTTCAATGGTGTGATCCCCGTCGATCAGCACTTCGGGTTCAACGATCGGTACGATTCCCACTGACTGACAGATGGCGGCATAACGCGCCAGCACCTCGGCATTGGCCTCAACGCCCAGCCATTTCGGATTGTGCTTGCCAATGGGATAGACCTCGCGCCACTTGGCAAACCGCGCACCTTGCTGCTTATAAACCTGCAGGCGGTCGGCGAGGCCGTCCAGCCCTTGGGTAATCAGATCTCCCGGGGCATTGACCAGGGCGATCGTGCCCTTGTCAACCTTGATGCCAGGGACGATGCCGTGTGTTTCCGCCAATTGCGGTAACGGTGTTCCGTCATCCGCCTTCTGCGCCAGTGTTTCCTCAAAGAGGATCACGCCACTGATGTAAACGCCGAGATTGGGCGTGCTGAGCAGCAGGCTGCGCCAACTGCGGCGGCTCTCCTGCGTGGACTCAACGCCAATCGCCTTGAAGCGTTTTGCAATGGTGGGGTTACTTTCGTCCGCTGCTAGAATACCTTTGCCTTTTTGCACCATATCTTCGATGGTTGCTTGCAGTTCGATCTGTATGCTCATGGGTATTCCTCCGGTAAATGGTTAATGATTTATTCGCGCACCCCTCACCGACCGGTGAAGAACCGGCGAGCGCTGCATACCCCCTGAGTGGTGTTTTTGTGCCTGACAACAAGCACAATGAACCTGTGGTTTCTGATCTTGTCGTGATACAAACTGCAACATAGCCCTGCCCTCGAAAAGCAACGGGTGCACATATTTGTCGAGGCTAATCACTGCGTTTCCTGCAATCTGTCAATAAAATTTACTCCAAAGAGCAGATTTGGACACTGATTTAGGTCAATACCCCAATCGTTCGAACTCCGGACGAGCGCCTGAGGGGTATCTGCAACGCACGGCGCCGCCAGGCCAATTCACTGATTCATATCAATGTCGGCCGAATTTGCCATTGCTAAAATTAAATGAGCGACTGACCGTCTTGCCTGGATCAATGGCCCGGCGGCGGCCAGGCCCCATAGCGGAGGTTTGGCAATGAACATACTTCCTGACCGATCCTGGCTGAACACGCCCATTGCCCGTCATACCTGGGAGACCAAGTACCGCTGGGTCGAAGACGACAAACCCCGTGATAAAGATATTTGGGACACCTGGCGACGGGTGGCGCGAACTGCTGCATCCGCAGAGCCCTGCGACCAGCAAGCCTGGGAGGCACGTTTTTATTCCATTTTGGATGGCTTCCGCTTCTTGCCGGGGGGCCGTATTCTCGCCGGCGCGGGAACCGGCAGGCAGGTCACCCTGTTCAATTGCTTCGTGATGGGCCTGATCAAGGATGACATGGAGAGCATCTTCGACAGCCTCAAGGAAGGCGCGCTGACCATGCGCGCCGGTGGCGGTATCGGTTATGACTTTTCAACGCTGCGCCCGCATGGCAGCGTCGCCCGTGCCAGCGGCCGTATCGCCTCCGGACCCACCTCGTTCCTGCATATCTGGGATGCCATGTGCGCCACCGTGTTCTCCACCGGTGTCCGCCGTGGCGCCATGTTGGCCAGCTTGCGCAGTGATCATCCGGACATCCTGAAATTCGTCGATGCCAAACGGCACACCGGGCAACTTCTCCATTTCAATCTTTCTGTACAGGTGAGCGACGCATTGATGAAAGCGGTTGAGCGCGACGATAGCTGGCCACTGGTTTTCCCTGAAAACAGCCTGCGCAAAGACGCCGCCGCCGAAACGGTACTGCAGCGTTGGCCCGGATTCGAGCACCCCGTTGCGTGCCGAGTCATGGCGCGTCTGCCAGCCCGTCAACTCTGGCAACACATCATGCGAAGGTGTTATGCAAGCGGCGAGCCGGGTGTCCTGTTCATCGACCGGATCAACCGGCTCAACAATCTTGGCTATCGTGAGTTCATCACGACGACCAACCCCTGCGGAGAAGTGCCCCTGCCTCCCTATGGGGCCTGCAATCTCGGCTCGGTCAACCTCACCAGCTTCGTTCGCAGGCCCTTTACACCTTCGGCTGGTATTGATCTCAAGGCGATACGCGAAACGGTCGTCATCGCAACCCGATTGCTGGACAACATCATCGATTGCTCACAGTTTCCGTTGCAGGCGCAAAAGCGGCAGGCAGAGGGGAGCCGCCGAATCGGCCTCGGCATCACCGGTCTCGCAGACGCACTGATTATGATGGGATTGCACTATGGAACCGGAACAGCCCGCACGCTGGCACGACAAGTAACGAAAGCGATTTGCCATACCGCCTACAGAACATCGATTCAACTCGCCCGTGAGAAACGCCCCTTTCCCTTCCTCGACCGCGAAGCCTACCTTCAGGGTGAATTTCTGCGCTCGCTTCCTACTCAGATACGCGAGGGGATCGCGCGCCAAGGCATACGCAACAGTCACCTGACGGCGATTGCGCCGACCGGGAGCATCAGCCTGCTGGCAGGCAACATTTCCAGCGGTGTTGAACCTCTTTTCGATGTCTGTTTCAGCCGCAGGGTATTGAACGAAGCAGGTGAATACGAAAGTTTTGAGCTGGAGGACTATGCCTTTCGGCAATGGCGGGAAAGTGCCGGTGGAGCAGGAAACCTGCCAAATCAATTTGTTGATGCCCGTAGTTTATCTCCGGACGCCCACCTGCAAATGCAGGCTGCGCTGCAACCGTATGTCGACAGTGCGATCTCCAAAACCGTCAATGTTCCGCAAGACTGCAGTTTCGATGACTTCAAGGACCTGTACCGCTCTGCCTATCACTACGGCCTGAAAGGCTGTGCGGCGTTTCGGCCCAACCCGGTGACCGGCACAATACTGGACCCGGGCAAAACTGGCGAACAGGGAACATGTGAACCCAATCTTCATTGCTGCACTATCGATGGTGCATCTGACCGGGAATAAGCGGGTCAAAGTTCGCTGCTGCTTACCCCGAACGCTATTAGTAGTAGGTGAACTCCAGTCTCGGATGACACCTTGAGCAAACTCCTCAGCGGTCATGCCTGGAGCCACGCAACCAGAGCCCCATGGCATCGGGCAGGCTAGGCCAGTTCGAAGACCTGCTCCACATTTGCCTGTATCTCATCGACACCCCGACCGATCAAGTCCTTGGGAATCTCCTTGACGACGATTTTCTCTAGATCCGCAGGCAAGGACTTGCGAACGACACCCAACACGGCGGGGGCGGCCAAAATAACCAGCTGATCAAAATCACCCCCGAGATGCCCGGCTTCAAGCCGCTCGACCACCTTTTTAACAAAACGCCGGCGGTGCTCCTCCATCACGCCCCTTTTCGGCTCCATGGCGTGACGCGCCAGACCAACGCGGTCAATTGCCCTGCCGGGCGCCTCGGTAAGCAAATCACGCGAGTGGGCCGCGCCCTCCTTGTCTGCCAAGGTGTCGACCATGACAAGATTTTCTCCATGCTGATCGCTCGAGTAAATCTGCGCTTCTGCCTGGTTGGCAACCAGAACCCAGATTGTATCCATAATTTAACTCCTTTTGAGTGGGTCTTAATGATCCGCGTGCCCCGGTCAGTACACTGCAAGTTTCAGTCCGCTTTCAGGCTTACGCGCACCCTGTTCAATTCTTCATAAAGCTCTCATTTTCAATACGCTGAACCACGCCGGTAGATTTCTGTTGAGACCGCTCCTGGTCTCTCTAGCTGCTGCCGGTCATTCCTCCGAGTCGCTTGATCAAATCCAGCGGAAACACGATCGTAGAACTTTTATCACCGGCAATTTCTGTCAGGGTTTGCAGGTAACGCAACTGGATCGCGTTGGGTTCGGCACTGAGCGTTTT
>DATCZY010000357.1:0-2026 GCA_036525655.1 Lysobacterales bacterium
GTTTGAAGCGAAGCGGCGTATGGCGATCGCCGAACAAGGTATCGAAGAACTTGCCAAGCACGTCGATTCGTTGATCATTATCCCCAATTCCAAGTTGCCCGAGGTAATGGGTGGCGACGCACTGCTGTTGAATGCCATCAAGGCCGCCAACGATGTTCTGCAGGGCGCGGTGCAGGGTATTGCCGAACTGATCACCCGCCAGGGGCTTATCAACGTGGATTTCGCCGATGTGCGCACCGTCATGTCCGAAATGGGTATGGCCGTTATGGGCGCCGGATCAGCGAAGGGCGAAGATCGCGCCATCATGGCGGTGCAGGCCGCCATCGGCAGCCCGCTGCTCGAAGAAGTCAACCTGCAGGGCGCCTGTGGCGTACTGGTCAATATCACGGCCGGCATGAACCTGACCATGCGCGAGTTTGAAGAAATCGGTTCCGCCGTGGCCGACCTGGCCTCGGATGACGCCACCGTTGTTATCGGCACCGTGATCGATCCTGAAATCGGCGATGAACTGCGGGTCACCGTGGTCGCCACCGGCTTGAACAACAGCATGAAGAAGCGTCAGCCGGTGCAACAGGTTAAAAAGGAGACCATGCGGGTGATCAGGAATGGAACCACGGGTCAGCCGGAACCGGGTCACTCGGGTTCAATCGAGCCCATGAACCATTTCTCATCGACCAACCGTTACACGGACAAGGTCGAGACCACCGATATGTTTGCGCCGGATGCGAGCATAGATTATCTGGATATTCCGGCATTTTTGAGAAACCAGGCGGACTAGGAGCCTGTCAGACTTAATATGATGAGTCAAATCAGACTGGCTCTTTGTCTTTTGCCACCGACCCGGCAGCCTCGAGAGGGGTTTGCTCGCCGTAAATTCCCGGACATTGGTCCGGAAATCTCGAGGCTGCCGGGCGCTTTATGACAAATGATGCAAAGTCGATGAACGCAAAGGTTTGTTAAAATGTTGTTAATTCACAACATTATGTTGTCAAAACCCCAATAAAGAGTTTTTTGACAATGTCGCTTGTGCTAATATTTCGCCGAATAAACGGCCTCGGGCCCCCACAAAAATGATCAGACAAAGAACCCTCAAAAACGTCATTCGCGCCACCGGTGTCGGTTTGCACACCGGTGAAAAGGTGTTCATGACCTTAAGGCCGGCGGCCGTCAACACGGGCATCATTTTCCGCCGTGTCGATCTGGACCCGGTTCCTGAAATTGACGCGTTTGCGACCAATGTCGGCGACACCAGCATGTCTTCCACCCTCATCGACGCTGGTGTGCGGGTAGCCACGGTCGAGCATCTTTTGTCCGCGTTCGCGGGTATGGGCATCGACAACTGCTATATCGACCTGAGTGCCGCGGAAGTACCGATCATGGACGGCAGTGCCGGGCCCTTTGTGTTCCTGATTCAATCGGCCGGTATCGAAGAGCAATCAGCCGCCAAGCGGTTCATCCGCGTACTGGAGCCCATTGAATACCGGTTCGAGGATAAATGGGCCAGGCTCGAACCCCATGAAGGTTTCCGTGTTTCGTTCAAGATCGAATTCAACCACCCGGTTTTCAAATCCCACACCAGCTTTGCATCGGTCGATTTCTCGACCGCCTCGTACCTCAAAGAAGTGTCACGCGCCCGCACCTTCGGCTTTATGCGCGACCTCGAAATGTTGCGCGACAGAAAGCTGGTTTTAGGCGGCAGCATGGACAATGCGATCGTCCTGGACGACTACCGCGTGCTCAACGAAGACGGTCTGCGGTATGAAGATGAGTTCGTTAAACACAAGGTGCTGGATGCGATTGGCGACTTGTATCTGCTTGGCCACAGCCTGATTGGTGCTTATTCGGGGTATAAGTCCGGACATGAGCTTAATAACCAGCTGTTAAGGCAGCTGTTGAGGCAACCGCAGTCGTGGGAAGAGGTCACCTTTGGTGAAGAGGAATGCGCGCCGATTTCTTATTTGCATCCTGCGCACGCGTTTTAAAGGCGTAATTTCACCCTTTTTCGTTTAGTGTACGGACTGTCGAC
>DATCZY010000358.1:0-3071 GCA_036525655.1 Lysobacterales bacterium
TGTCAGTTAACGTTCCCGCCCCGCAGTTCCCCAGGGTAACCGCTCTGGCACTTCGTGGTAACGGGGTCAGCTCACTCTGACCCCAAACTTAACCCCAAACTTATGCAGTTTTATAGGCCTGCAGTTACCGTAAAAAACCAACTTGCCTGCTGTTGGACGCTTAGATATCCCCGCGCTTTGCAGCCTTGGCGATGTATTCTGCAGCCCGGAAAGCCAGGGCCTGGATGGTCATCGTAGGTTGGCCGCGGCCGGATGTGACCAGGCTGCTGCCATCGCAGATAAACAGGTTGGGCACATCATGAGTGCGGTGAAATTTATCGATCACCGAGGACTGCGGATCATTACCCATGCGGCAGGTTCCCAGCAGGTGCGATGACGGATACGGCCCGCTCTGCGCCATTTCCGCCCAGGTCTGGCTTGCTCCCGCAGCATCCATCAGCTCATCTACACGTGCCATAAAGAATTTTTCTGTCTCCAGGTCGTGCGGGTGATACTGGTGGGTGGTTCGCAGCGCAGGGCGGCCCCAGCGATCACGCACGGTGGGGTCGAGGGAAACATTGTTCGATGAAAGCGGCAGGGTGGTCGTGTGGCCGACGAAGGCTGCCGTATGGGTAAACACCTGCCGTAGCGACTGCTTGTATTCTTCACCCCATCGCGGGCCATCCGGTGGGCCGGCCCAGTCGGCCGAAGCAATCGGGGTGCCGTCTGAAGCCGAGCGTGCATCAATGCCGCCGCCACCGTAGAAACCGAGCGACGGATCAAGGCTGTAAAAATCATGGATCACACGCGTGGTCGGTATGCTTTTGTAGGCATTGACCGGTTTGTCGAACATGCCGACCGTCCATGTCCAGCCATTGAACATCAGGTTTTTACCGACCATGCCGCTGGAGTTGGCCAGTCCATCCGGAAACCGGCTGGATTCCGACAGCAACAGCAGGCGGGGTGATTCCGCCCCATTGGCGGCAAGCACCACTGCGCGGGCTTTCTGCATATGCGGGTTACCGTTGGCATCCCAGTAGCTGACCCCGGTGGCGCGCCCGCCGGCGTTGGTCTCGATACGTGAGGCGGTGCAAAGTGTTCGTATCTCGCAACGCCCGGTGGCCAGGGCAAGCGGAATCATCGCCACCAGCGAAGAGGATTTCGCTGAAATTTCACAACCAAAGCCCCAACAAAAGCCGCAATGCATGCAGCCCGGACGGTTATTATGCGGTTGCGACAGGATCGCGACCGGTGCCGGGTACGGGTTTAAACCCAGCTTCTTGCCTGCCCGCTCCAGCAACACGCCCGGTGACTTGACCGGCATCGGTGGACACGGATAACCTTTTGAGCGGGGCGGATCGGACGGCCCCTCGACACCTGAAACCCCGATTTCCCAATCGACCCTGGTGTAATAGGGCTCAAGATCCTGGTAGTTGATGGGCCAGTCGGCAAAATTGGTACCTTCTATCGGTCCGAGCAGGCTGCGCTCGATGAAATCCACCTCTCTGAACCGCCAATAGTTGGCGGCGAAATGAACACTGCTGCCGCCGACGTTGTGCGCATAGCTCAACATGGCGCCGTCCGTCACTTTGGCGGTTTCGCTTTCGGTTTCCCTGTAGGTTTGTGGATGCCCCTGCCGGCGGCCCCATGTCAAGCCATCGTGGTATTTGTACGTCAGCTCGTCGTGGCGGAAATCTTCAGGCTTAAGGTGGGGACCCTGCTCCAGCACGACGACTGAAAAGCCCGCTACCGACAATTCCGAGGCCATGACGCCACCGGCAGCGCCGGAACCGACAATGACAAAATCCACTTCCTGACTGGTTGGGTAAGTCACCGCTGACATCGTCTAGGCCCCCTTTTTCATATAATCGGCATCGTAATAGCCAAAGGGTGGCTGCGCGGCGCCCGGTCTTTCCATGCCAATGAGTTGCCAGCCGACTTCATCCCGGTTGCCCCCCTGGGAAGGGTTACAGAAGGTACCGGCAATCGTCAAAAACCGCATCGCTTCGAAAAAATCTGTTTCCTCGATGGCTTGCAAGGCCTCGATCTGCTGGCTGATTTGCATGCCGGCAAAAGAGCTGGCGCCATGGCTGTTGCCAATAGCGGTCTGCAGGCTCAACAATCCCGTTTGCAGAGGTTCCAGCAGTTCGGGCTCAAGATCGGCCAGCACGGTATCGATGAAATAGATAACACCCGCCTCGGTTGCCCCGGGCGTTTCACCGGATGGAATAATGCGGGCGGCAATGGCTTCGAACTCGGCTGCCTCGGATACCGATAAAACCCGAAAGGTTCTGCCTTCTTCCTTTGCCTTACAGGCGATGCCCGCGGATGCCAGGATGGCCGGCATGCTGAGGGTAATCCACGAGCCGCCAAACATGGCGCCGGCTTTGGTCAGGAATGTTCTTCTTTGCATTATTTCGCTCTCAATCCAAAGCAAAAACCACAACATCTTCTTTAATCGTCATCATCACTTTCAAGGTGTCGAGGGTTTCCGGGTCAACCGCTGTCGGGTCTTCTGACAAGATGACAAAATCCGCCAGTTTGCCCACTTCGATGCTGCCTTTGCTGCCTTCCTCGAAGTGCTGCCAGGCGGGCCAGATGGTCATCGCTTTCAGTGCCGTCATCACATCCACGCGCTGGGCAGGGCCGAGGATATCGCCCGAACGGGTGCGGCGGGTGACGGTGGCGTCGAGTACCCGCATGCTGTCGGGAAAGGCCACCGGCGCATCGTGGTGGGAGCCAAACATCATGCCCCTTTGGCGTATCCAGCCGGTCGGCGAGATGTTGTCGGCCAGCACCGGCCCCACCGTGTGATCGCGGTGCCAGTCACCCCAGTAGAAGGTGTGCATCGGAAAAATTGACGGAAAGATATGCAGGGCCTTCAGGCTGTCAACCTGGTCTTCACGCAGGAACTGCCCATGGATCAGAACCGGCCGGCGATCAGCCTTGCCATACTTTTTGGTCGCGTCTTTGACGGCTGCAATCAGCAGGTCCGATGCGCCCTCCCCATTGGCATGTGTCAGGATCTGGATGTTGTTTGCAAAGGCCCAGTCGATGGCGTCCATGACCTGTTCATCGGTGGCCGAGGTATA
>DATCZY010000359.1:0-6993 GCA_036525655.1 Lysobacterales bacterium
TTCGACATAGCCCTTCTCGCGCGCCTGCTCGCGGGTTCTTTCCATGAATATCCTTACACCCGGGTAGCGGGCAAAGTAGGTGTCCATGTATTCCTGCGCCTCGGGGCGGCTGATATCCAGTTGCCGGCTGAGCCCGAACGCCGACATGCCGTACATCAGTCCGAAGTTGATCGCCTTGGCGGCGCGACGCTGTTCATCCGTGACTTCTTCGTAATCTGCACCAAAAACCTCGCCTGCAGTCGCCCTGTGGACATCGACACCGTCATGAAATGCCTTGAGTAAGCCCTTGTCACCGGAAAGATGCGCCATGATCCGCAGCTCGATTTGCGAGTAATCGGCTGCCAGAATCACGCTTCCAGGCGGCGCGACGAAAGCCGTACGGATCTTGCGGCCCAAGGGCGTGCGTATCGGTATATTCTGCAGGTTGGGGTTGGATGAGGATAACCTGCCGGTAGCGGCGACGGCCTGGTGATAGGACGTATGTACCCGCCCGGTAGCCGGGTTGATCTGCTCGGGTAATTTATCGGTATAGGTTGATTTGAGTTTGGAAATGGACCTGTTCTCGAGGATCAATTTTGGAAGTTCATAGCTTTCCGCCAACTCCTTCAATACGTCCTCGGCCGTCGATGGCTGACCTTTTGGTGTTTTCCGTATGACCGGCAGTTCCAGTTTTTCAAAAAGAATTTTTTGCAATTGCAGCGGGGACTCCAGGTTGAATGGCTGACCCGCGGCCTGATGCGCCTGCTCCTCGAGTTCCTGCATGCGCCTGGCCAGTTCACCACTTTGTTGCCGCAGCTTTTTGCCATCGATCAGTACACCGGCTTGCTCCATTCTCGCCAGTACAGGTATCAAGGGGATTTCGATCTCGATCAGCACCTTCGCAAGCGCGGGCTCAGCCTGCAATCTGGGCCACAGGTGCTGGTGCAAACGCAACGTGATGTCGGCATCCTCGGCGGCGTAAAAACCGGCGTCTTCAATAGAAACCTGGCTGAAAGATATCTGCTTGGCCCCCTTGCCGGCAATATCCTCGTAATGGGTGGTCTTGTAGCCGAGATATTTGAGCGCCAGCGAATCCATATCATGACGGCTTCCGGTGCTGTTGAGCACATAGGATTCGAGCATCGTGTCATATGCCACGCCCTGCACCGCGACGTCGTAACGCGACAGCACGTTCATATCGTACTTGATGTGCTGGCCTACCTTTTTAAGTGTTTTGCGCTCCAGCAGCGGTTTTAGGGCCTCCAGCACAGTCTCGCGGTCGAGTTGTGCGGGCGCGCCCGGATAATCGTGGCCAACCGGTATATAAATCGCCTCGTAAGCATCGACGGCAAAACTCAGACCCACCAGTTCGGCCTGCATCGGATCCAGGCTGGTGGTTTCGGTATCAAATGCGACCAGTTCGGCCTTTGCCAGCTTCTCCACCCACCGCTTGAAAACCGCCATGTCCATAACCGTGGTGTAATCCGGATCTGTCGTAGCCGACTTCGGGTTGTCATCCGCGCTCATATCCCGCAGCCAGCTGTTGAACTCATTGTGCTGCAGAAATTCCCGCAGTGCGGCCTCATCAACCGGCCCGCGCTTGAGTTCCTTGAAATCCAGGTCCAGGTCCAGGTCACCGCGGATGGTTGCCAAATCACGCGACAGCGGCAGGGTTTCAAGCGCCGCTCGCAGGTTTTCACCGATCTTGCCTTTTACATCCCCGGCATTGGCCATCACGCCCTCGAGATCGTGCCAGTCATTCAACCACTTGGCGGCGGTTTTGGGCCCACACTTATCCACCCCAGGGATGTTGTCCGCCTTGTCACCGGTCAGTGCGAGAAAATCGACGATCTGTGCCGGCGTCACACCGAATTTTTCCACCACCCCGTCGGCGTCCATGTGCGTGTCGGTCATCGTATTGACCAGCGATACGTGGTCATTGACCAACTGGGCCATATCCTTGTCGCCGGTCGAAATCACACAGTCCATTTTGCTGGCTGTGGCATGGTTCGCCAGTGTGCCGATAACATCGTCGGCTTCGACGCCCTCGATCTGTATCAGCGGCAGACCCAGCAAACGGACAATTTCATGAATCGGTTCCACCTGCTGGCTGAGTTCCTTCGGCATCGGCGGACGGTTGGCCTTGTACTGCTCGTACATTTCGTGGCGAAAAGTCGGGCCCTTTGCATCGAAAACCACGGCGATATTTTCCGGTTTGGCATCGTTCAGCAGGCGCCGCAGCATGTTGGCGACACCGAGGAGTGCACCGGTCGGCTCACCGGCGGAATTGGTCAAATTTGGGAGTGCGTGGAAGGCCCGGTAGAGATACGATGAACCATCGACCAGGTAGATAGTATTTTTAGTGCTCATGCAGCATTTCTTCCGGATTCAATAAATAGGGTCTGTTATGCTGAGAGTATATAGGAACAGGTTTACAATCATTATTAATTTGCCGTTGTGGGAGCAAAGCCAATGAAATTCAAATGGATAAGCCTATTGTCAGCCGGCGCGCTGGTCTGCACACTTGCAATGGCACAGCAGGAAACAGCAGAAAATACAGACCCGGCGGCACCACCCCCGATTCCGCCAATTCCACCCAAGGTCCCCGGTGAAGAACTCGAGCCCAGCGTCGTTATTACCGAGCGTGAAGGCCAGCGTGTCGAAGAGTACATGCAAAACGGCCGTGTCTACATGGTCAAAATAACACCAGCGAAAGGCCTGCCCTACTATTACCTCGATGAAGACGGCGATGGCGAACTCGAACTGCGCGAACAGGACAGAAAGCTGAACCCGGTCCAGCCGGTTTACTGGAAATTGAAAGAGTGGTGAAAACACCGGCAGCGGCGGCACCGGCCAGCTTGATCGCCCTGCGCAGATTTATCGCCAGGTGCGGAACAGCCGTTGCCTGGTTAACTCTCGTGATGGTGTTGCTGACCTTTACCATCGTGGTGCTCAGGTATGGCTTCAACCTGGGCTGGATTTGGTTACAGGAATCGCTGACCTACCTGCACGTATTGGTGTTTTGCGTCGTCGCCGCATGGGCATTGCAGGAGGATGGCCATGTGCGCGTGGATATTTTTTATGCCAGCATGACGGCCAAAAACCGCGCCCGCGTCGACTTGCTGGGCAGCCTGTTGTTTCTCGTACCCTTTTGCGTCTTTATCCTCTACATTTCATGGCCGTATGTCGCCAACTCGTGGAAACTGTTGGAAACCTCGCGGGAGGCCGGTGGCTTACCGCTGGTGTTTCTGCTCAAAACGCTGATCATGGTGATGCCGGCATTGCTACTCGGCCAGGCCCTGATCAACATCTGCGACGCCTGGAAGACAATCCGCAGCAACGGTCCCACCTGATCGGTAAGCGCCAAAAACGTCAACAACTTTTACTCAATACCCCTTATTTTTTGTCTTTGAGCATGTTTGCGAGGTTCGCAAATGGGTTGTAGGTGGCTTGCGTTTCCTGTTTCTCCGGCTCGAGGTGACCGTAGGCGGCATCGATTAACCGGGAATGTTCATTATCGTGGCAGTAGACGCAAAGAAGTTCCCAGTTACTGCCGTCGGCCGGGTTGTTGTCATGGTCGTGGTCGCGGTGATGGACCGTTAACTCCAGCAGGTTTTCCCGGCTGAATTCACGCGCGCAACGGCCACAAATCCAGGGGTACAGCTTAAGTGCCCTGGCCCTGTAGCCCTTCTCACGTTCATCGGTCGCCCTGCGGGCCTGGGCGACGATTCGATCGAGTTTGTCCGGTGATTTTTCTGTTGTCATAACCGGCCCTTCTTCAGCCAGTGTCACGCCTGCAGGCATCGATAACGGCAGCGGTTTCCGGCCGTTTTCCCGTCCAGATATAGAAACTTTCTGCCGCCTGCTCGACCAGCATACCCAGGCCGTCCAGATAGGCCTGACCGATTTCCTCACAGCGCTTTTTCAGCGGCAGGCTGGCATTGAAGTAGTTCAGGTCATAACACAGGCTGCCCGCCGCAAAACTTGACGCCGACAGCGGTGGCGTCTCTCCACTGTGACCCAGCGAGGTCGCGTTGATCACCAGGTCGAAGGCGCCCTGGCGGGGCAGGTCGGACCAGCTTGAAACGGACATCCGGGCAGACGACCCAAACCGCCCCGCCAGTTCCCTGGCACGCTCCAGGTTGCGATTGACCAGCATGATATGTCCGGGTTTCCGATCCAGCAGCCGACCGAGTATCCCGGCGGTGGCGCCACCCGCGCCGAGTATCAAAATGCGCTTGGCAGAAAGTTCGATACCATGGTTTTCGCACAGATCGGCCAGCAGTCCCGCGCCATCGGTGGTATGCGCGAACCAGCCCGATTGCGGCTGGTAAACGAGGGTGTTGGCCGCCCGCGCAAGGGCGACCTCTTCGGTGGCCTGCGCGGCGAGACGCCACGCATCCTGTTTCAACGGCAGGGTGATATTGCAACCGGTGCCGCCGGCTAGACGGAAGGCTTCCAGTGCCTTGGGAAAATCCGCAGCGCCGGTCTCGATCGCCTGATAATCAATCGCCAGCTTGAACTGGTCCGCAAACCTGCGGTGAATGACGGGAGAAAGCGATGTCTTGACCGGTTGGCCGAATAAGGCCAGCCTGATCAGTTCTTTTCCCTGATCCACGTTGCAGCCTGTAACGCATAGTACGTCAGAATACCGTCGGCGCCGGCCCGCTTGATACCGGTCAGGGCTTCCATCACAACCGACTTTTCATCCAGCCAACCGTTGATCGATGCGGCTTTGAGCATCGCATACTCACCCGACACCTGGTAGACATAGGTCGGCACACCGAAGGTCTCCTTGACCCTTCTCACAACGTCAAGATAAGGCATGCCCGGCTTGACCATGACCATGTCCGCACCCTCTTCCAAATCCAGCGCCACTTCCGAAATAGCCTCGTTGGTATTGGCGGGATCCATCTGGTAGGTATATTTGTTACCGCCGCCGAGCGCGCCGGCAGAACCCACCGCATCCCTGAAGGGCCCATAAAAGGAAGACGCATACTTGGCTGAATACGCCAGGATACGGGTATTGACGTAACCCGCTTCTTCCAGGGCTGCGCGGATCTCGCCGATACGGCCATCCATCATGTCGGAAGGCGCAACGATGTCGGCGCCTGCCTCCGCGTGTGAAACGGCCTGTTTGACCAGGGCTGCAACGGTTTCATCATTGACGATGTACCCGTGCTCGTTCATCAAACCGTCCTGTCCGTGAACCGTAAAAGGATCGAGCGCCACGTCCGTCATGACACCCAACTGCGGGTAAGCCTTTTTAAGCGCACGCACTGCCCGTTGCGCCAGGCCCTCGGGATTCCACGCTTCACGTGCGTCTTCGGTTTTTGCCTCCGGCGCCGTCACCGGGAACAGGGCTATCGCGGGGACACCCAGGCGCACACACTCCCCGGCTTTTAAAAGCAGGCGGTCAATGCTCATGCGTTCAACGCCCGGCATGGACGCCACTTTTTCGATGCAGTCCTCGCCTTCGATGACAAAAACCGGCCAGATAAAGTCGTCAGGTGTCAATACGGTTTCACGCATCAAGCGACGGGAGAAATCATCTGCGCGCATCCGGCGCATACGGGTAAACGGAAAACTCATGCTATTCGTCCTGTTTTATTACCGAGAAATTCAGGGGTGAATTTTAACTCTCTTTGTCACCATACTCATACCAGTCGCTCAATTTATCCACCAGTTCCTCGAGACCGGTTTTATTGCTCGAGGAAAAAACCTGGGCAGTGGCAATGGCCGGCAAACTGCGGCGCACTTTGAGCAGGGTGGACTGTGCCGGCCCACGTTTGAGCTTGTCCGCCTTGGTCAACAAAATGTGGCAGGGGGTACCCGCCGATTCGCACCAGGCCAGCATCTGCTGGTCAAACTCCCGCATCGGGTGCCGGATATCCATGACCAGCACGACGCCACGCAAACACTTGCGTGTCTGAAAATAACGCGCCATGACGTTTCGCCAGTGTTCTTTGAGCTTCAATGGCACCTTGGCGAAGCCATAACCCGGCAAATCGGCTATACGCCGGTTTTCGTCCAGTTCGAAAATAACGATTTGTTGCGTACGACCCGGTGTTTTACTCGTACGGGCCAATGATTTCTGGTCCGTCAAGGTATTGATTGCGCTCGATTTGCCTGCATTGGATCGACCCGCAATGGCAACCTCAATACCTTCATCCTTCGGCAATTGTTTCAGTTCATGGGCATTGAGCACATAGGTCGCGATGCGGAAAGGATTCACTTTTTTCATTGTTTGTTTCTCATGTTGGTATATCTTATCGCTGGAACGATTGAGACTAAAACGGGATAATAAGCGCCCATTTCGATCATTGTACGCAAACATTCCTGGAGAGTACGAAATGAAGCAAGTTTTGCAATTCGCTATTGGCCTGTCGTTGCTGGTGTCTTTACCGGCTTTTGCGATAGGTGACGCCGACGCCGGACAAGGTAAAGCAGCAGTGTGTGCGGCATGTCATGGCGTGGACGGCAACAGCGTAGTTCCTAACTGGCCAAAAATAGCCGGTCAACACGCCGATTACCTGCAACGCCAGCTCGCCCTGATGAAGAGTGGCAAACGCGTGGTGCCGGAAATGGCCGGTATTGTTATCAGCCTTTCCGATCAGGACATGGCGGACATCGCAGCCTACTTTTCCAGCCAGACCACCAGCGCCGGTTTGACCGATGAAGCATTGCGCGCCAGCGGCGAGTTGCTTTACCGCGGTGGCAACGCCGAGATTGACGTACCCGCCTGCCTGTCCTGTCATGGGCCCGCCGGTGAAGGCAATCCGCTCTCCGGATATCCTCGCCTTGCCGGTCAGCATGCCGTCTATACCGAGAAAATGTTAACCGGGTTCCGGTCGGGCACGACCTGGGGCGCGGATGACGCCTCCAGCAAGATCATGACTGACGTTGCCAAGAGGCTGACCGATACTGAAATCAAGGCCGTGGCCAGCTATATTCAGGGTCTGCACAGCGTAGAAGAATAAGTTCTCAAACTCGGGCGGAACATTGCCCGCCCGA
>DATCZY010000360.1:0-2760 GCA_036525655.1 Lysobacterales bacterium
CCGCTATAGCCGGCGTGCGCTGGAACTGGTCTGGGCCACCAACGCCCCACTCACCGTGGTGTTGGGAGTGTTGACTTTGATTGCCGGTGTACTGCCGGCAGCGATGGCCTACGTCGGTGCGTTGATCATCGACGCGGTCCTCGCCGCCACCAAAGTGACACAGGACAATGGTCATATCGACATGGCCCGGGTCTTCAGCCTGGTGGCCCTGGAGGCGCTGATCGTGGCTGGCATTGCCGGCGCGCAACGCGGTATTTCATTGTGCCAGGCCTTGTTGCGCGCGCAGCTGGGCCAACGTGTGAACGTGATGATCCTCGAAAAGGCGATTACGCTGGAATTGGCGCAGTTCGAAGATTCGGAGTTTTACGACAAGCTCACCCGCGCCCGGCGCGAAGCTTCCAGCCGCCCGCTGTCGCTGGTCAATCGCACTTTTGGCCTTGGCCAGAATATGATCTCCCTGGTCAGCTACGGTGTGCTGCTGGTGCAGTTTTCGCCGTGGGCGGTGCTGATCCTGGTGCTGGCCGGTCTGCCCTCGTTCGTGGCGGAAACGCGTTTTTCGGGCGAGGCGTTCACGCTGTTCCGCTGGCGTTCGCCCGAGACCCGCATGCAGATTTATCTCGAAACCGTCATTGCGCGCGAAGACCACGTCAAGGAAGTGAAGCTGTTCGGTCTGGGTCCGTTGCTATTGCAACGCTACCGGGACATTTTCCAGCGCCTGTACAAGGCCGACCGGGCGCTGGCCATCCGCCGTGACGGCTGGGGTTTCGTGCTCGGCCTGATCGGCACCGCGGCCTTGTACGGCGCCTATGCCTGGATCGCTTTTGCGACGGTGGTCAGCCGCATCACGCTGGGCCAGATGACCATGTACCTGATGCTGTTCCGGCAGGGCCAATCGGCGGTATCCGCCATCCTTTCGGCCATCGGCGGCATGTACGAGGACAACCTCTACCTGTCCACCCTGTACGAATACCTGGAAACGCCGGTTAAGGTATCCACTGCCGGCAAGACCAGCGGCCCGCATCCCGATGACGGCATCCGTTTCGAATCGGTCAGCTTTACCTATCCGGGCGCCAGTCAACCGGCGCTCAATGAGATCAACCTGCATATCCCGCCCGGCGAGTCACTGGCGCTGGTGGGTGAAAACGGTTCCGGCAAGACCACGTTGATTAAATTATTGACCCGCCTTTACTCCCCCGACAAGGGCCGTATCCTGCTCGACGGGCTGGACCTGAAGGACTGGGAAGAGAATGCCCTGCGGCAGCGCATCGGCGTGATCTTCCAGGATTTTTCGCGTTACCAGTTCCTGGTTGGTGAAAACATCGGTGCGGGTGACGTTCGTTACTTTGATGATGAGCAGCGCTGGCGGGAAGCGGCGGAAAAAGGCATGGCGGACGATTTCATCGAGGCCTTGCCGTCGGGCTACCATACGCAGCTCGGCAAGTGGTTCAAGAATGGACACGAGCTATCCGGCGGGCAATGGCAGAAGATCGCCCTGTCACGGGCTTTCATGCGCACCGATGCCGATATCCTCGTGCTGGATGAACCGACCGCCGCGATGGACGCTGCGGCCGAGGCGAGAATCTTCGAACATTTCCGCAAGCTGACACAGAACCGCATCGCCATCCTGATCTCACACCGCTTCTCCACCGTGCGCATGGCCAGCCAGATCATCGTCATCGAAAACGGCCGGGTCATCGAGCGCGGCAGCCACGAGGATCTGATGAAGCTGAATGGGCACTACGCCAACCTTTTTTCGTTACAGGCGGCGGGTTACAAGTAGCGACGGGGATCGGCTTGCACCGCAAGCTGCGGTTGATATCCCGCTAAGTACGACCTCTCGTTACTCAGTTCTTCATCTTGAATTCGACTTTTGTGAGCTGCCGCACACCGACTTCCCCCTGTGGAAGGCGATTGCTACCGCTCGTATTCTGCCGCATGGATAGCGATAACAAACGTCCATCATTTGCATCAAACCGCCATTCCGAGGTGCGACTGAGTTCACCTTCGCCTCCGTATTGAGGGCCGCTTTCGGTCTTGCCAAGCAGCGCATGCGCTTTGCTCGTGACACTGACAATGCTGTGACCGTTTACCTGATCAATGTCCGTAATTACGTGTTCACTGCTTAAGCTGCCGCTGGCCCAGGCCCAGCCCTCCAGGGATCGTGTGTCCTGCATGGTCGTCCAGGTGCTTCCGACACCGACCGGCCCCTGCGGGAGGTTGGGAAGTATGTCGGCCAGGGCCAGTCCGATGGAATAATCGGCTCCACTTATTTGTCCGACAGGTATCGCAGGATCAACATCCGCATCGATACGTTCGAATGACCGGCCGTTATCAGCTTTAGAGAGCACAAAGCGCTGACCTGTCAGGTTTGAGGCCGGCAATCTTTGAGTCATGTCGTGTGCTGTGTAACTTCCCCTGGCATTATTAATTTTAAAGGAGACCGCATCATTTGCGGCGCTAAACTCCAAGTCCATAGCAAAACTCCGCTTGGCTTCAATACCGTTTTGACCGGCTTTGATGTTCTGCCTGACCGATAGCGTGCAATTTCCGCTTGAGTCACCGTAGCGCAGTTGTAGCTGACCGGCTGCCGAATCGCCCAATACCAAGGATGAAGAAACCAGCAGAAGAGTTGTTGTGAGGTAGATCGCTTTTGTTTTCATGCGACAAACCATAAGTGTGAATTGTATGAGGGGTTAGTCTTGGTGATCACGAAATGTAACACGCGATGGGCCGATCTTTTTCTTCCTGTTACAAACACCC
>DATCZY010000361.1:0-5693 GCA_036525655.1 Lysobacterales bacterium
CCATCGCCAATGGCGTCCTCCGCCAGGGCACCTACGGCAAATTTATGTCCGAGCTTGCCGCGCATCAGATATCCACACTGACCGGGATAATTTTTACCGGTGCACTGGTATTTTGGCTTAACCGTATCTGGCCGATTGAATCGGCTGCGCAGGCATGGCTCATCGGCTGTATATGGCTTGTTTTCACCATCGCTTTTGAATTCGGCTTCGGCCATTTTGTCGTGGGCCACCCATGGAGCCGGCTATTTGCCGATTACGACCTGTTAAGTGGCCGGGTATGGTCCCTGTTTCTGCTTTGGATATTGGTGATGCCCTACCTATTCTTCAAGTTGGGTTAGAAGGAAAATCGGCAACGCTGCCAACCAGCTGAAGCCGGTGCAATTTATACAGAAGACCTGTTTTTTACGGTCTGCTTTCACCTGTAAAGACAATGTTCCCGATTGAAAGCACGTGTGTCTTCCTGCATATGCGTGTGGCCACAAAATAAACTAAGATCGGGGACAGGTCAGATTGATGTCAAATGAACTGGAGTCATGGGGCAATCATGAAAAAGAATGTTTTTTTAGTAGCGTTTTTAGTATGTGGGTTATTTTCGATCAATGCGCTTGCGAGCAACCTGGATTCGGCTGTACCGGATCCGTTCCAGCGCTTCGACGCTGATTCCAAGTTGACCATCAACTACAAGGATCTGGATTCCCTGCTCGACACGGTGGTATTGGATACGGGAAGGTCCGACCGAAAAAAGGCCGACTCTGTGCGTGCCCAGACTGGCACCCGTATGAAGGTCAAGGTAAACCGGGCGACCATCAATGAAGGTAACCGGTTCTATTTTGAAGTATTTGCAGATAACCCGGACAACCAGCAGACACTTCACAAGATTCGCACCCGGCTGGAAAACCTGCCGACGGTCGTACCGCTCGAAAAATTCTCTCGTGAAGAACAGCTGGCCTACTGGATCAACCTGTATAACATCACCATGCTCGACGAGATTGCCAGGGTTTATCCAAAACCCGAACTCGAAGAATTGCTGGTCGGGCCGGATTCCATCCTGTCGAAGAAATCGCTGGTGATTGCGGGGGTTCAGCTCAGCCTCGATGACATCCAGTTTACTATTCTGAAACAGAATTACGAAAACAACCCGTTGGTCATATACGGCCTGTATCAGGGCATTATTGGAGGCCCTAACATCCGCAAAACTGCCTACACGGGCAAGCACGTTTATGCAGACCTGATTGACAATGCGCTGGAATTCATCAATTCAAATCGTGGTACAGAAAGCCAAAACAAACGCGTATTCCGGGTATCGAGTTTGTATGCACGTAATGCAATGTATTTTCCTGACTTTGACAAGGACCTGACCGAACACCTGTTGAGCTACCTCGAGGGTGAAGAGCGCGCCGAGTTGCAGGCTGCGACCAAAATCAAGACGGATATCAATGACTGGACCGTTACAGATCTGTGGGGCAGCAGCCGCGACCTCGGCGGTAGCCTGGCGAATAACAGCGCCGCCCTCGATGGCGCCGTCAGCGGCGGTAATTCTTCGAGGTTGACCACCAAGTCTGTCGCCGTGAGCCGCTACAGCCCGGCGGTGATCAAGCACCTGAATGAGTTGAACCAGAAAAATGCCGAAGAAAAGGCGGGTACCGTGACCATTGAAGAGATGGGTCAGGCCCCGGAAGAAACGGATACGACGGGGCAGCAGGATAAGGGGCGTAACTAGTTTAACTGAATGATGCGGTGCTTACACAGGCGCGCACTGTCCCAGAATTGCAGCGCCTGAACCATTGTCGAATTCAGCGTTGAATTGAAAGAAGCGCAAGGACACCCATCGTGTTTGTCTGATGGGTGTCTTTTTTACGCTAGTTATCAAGGCTGTTTGCGGCCTCAACTGATCATTTCGCCGCTTCGGCAAACAACCACGCAAGCCCCTGGCGGAAGGCTTCCGGGGTTGCAGAAAAGTGTGTTTGACCAGCCAGCGAGCGTGTCTCGAGCACCCATGGTTTGGGTATCACCGCCTGCCAATACCCGATCCACTCCAATGTCGGTCCGCGAAACTCCGGGGCGTCAAATTCGCCACTCGAGACAAACAGGCGGCTGACGGGCGCCGCGATGTCCCTTTCACCATGCCAGTTCAGGAAGAAAGGCAGGTTGCGATGCAGGGCCGGGTTACTGGCTATGTGGCCAAAAAACAGCTCCGGCTTTGTCAAAGCGTTAAACAGCACAAACTGGCCGCCCAGCGATTGCCCGAACAGGACCCTGCGTTCAGGGTCGGAACGGTACGTTCCTTCGATCAGCGGCAAGAGTTCATCCTGCAATACGGACTGGAAGTTAGCCGCACCGCCCCAGAAATCACGCTCAACCGAAGGCGCCGTATAATCCGTCGAGCGCCAGTTGCCCTCTTTGAAAGTGTCGGCGCCATAGGATATGCCGACGAGTATCGCCTTTGGAGTTTCATCTCCAAAGCGCAGGTAGTGATGGTGGGCGGCCATCAACGGAAACGTATTGCCACCATCGAGCAGGTAAATGGTCGGGTAGTTTTGGCCGGAGTCCTGGTAGTCCTCGGGCAGGTCGACAAAGATATGGAACGAACGCCCCAGGCGTGTAGATTTCAATTCGTGGTACTTCACCTCGCCGAGAGACTGCAACAACCGCGTATCGATGCCATCGGCCATTGCAGTAACAGCCAATACCATCAAGATGACGCCAAGGAGCATTCGGCCTGTAAGTCTCATGAACTTCTCACAGTTTCGGTGTGCGTGCCCGTCATATTAGCAAAGAACCGCCCCGCTTGAATGCCGGCGGCCAGCTATCACGCGGTTAACACACCGCGCCTGTCGGCGTTCTTAGGCAAATTTCCGCAAGGTTGCAGCCACGAGATCCGACTGGCTGGCCAGTTGTTCAACCCAGTCGAGCGCCGACTTGATATCGTGTCCAAATCTCGAATGGGAGTCGGCCAGGATGGCGGCACGGGTTTTTGCGTCATACTTGTGCTCGGGGTCTTTGGAATAGGTCCGCAATACCGGGCTGTGCACGGCGTTCTCAACCGTTTGCCCATCCGCAGGTATGTTCAAGTGACGCAACATTCGCGTTAGCGTTTGGGCCGGATCACGCAACAGGGATTCGAAATCCAGCATGGCAATATTTTGGGCGTGCTTTTCACAGGACAGCATGGCGCTGGTGGTTTCGCTCAACCAACTCAATGCGGCCAACTGGCCCGTTGACAGTTGGCTCAGCTGAATATCGAGGCCAGTTTTCTGCTGCACGCGTTGCAGGCGGAGTTGCGCGAACCCTTTCAGGTCAACCATGGCATTCTGACCTGCGAGCAAGGTTGCAACATGTGTTTCGAGACGGTTGAAAATAAATATGGATTGACTGGCAGGCTCCGTCGCATGGATCGGCGCAAGCAGGTCGGTGCAGATGCTGGTCGCCTTGATCACGCTGTGCGCGGCGCCACGGCGCCACATTTTTGCCAATACTCCCAAGCGCTCCAGTTGCGCCTGTTGGCCAAGAAACGAACGTCCGTCGCCGCGATCCGCGAAGTCCTGTGCGAGTGTTCGCAACGGCAGCGGTTCACGTAAACAGCATGTATCTTCGGCGAATTCGAGCAGGCGCGATAACAGGGTCGAGCCACAGTGCCCAACGTGAAAGATGAAAGCGGGCGGCGTGGTGCGGGGCGCCTGGTTGATGATATCAGCCACCGCTTGCCAGGGTATCCAGGTGCCCCGGGTTGTCTGTTTCAGAACACGCTGATCGAGAAAGCTGGCCGCGCTGACCTCGGCGGCCGAGAGTTCCACCAGCAACAACTTGTCGTTGATCAGATCAAGCTGGTGCGGGAAAATCTCCGCGCGTTGCGCCAACCGCTCGGTCCAGGCTTCAAAAGTGTTTGCAGTGCTCATGCTGGTTGAGTGTATCCCGATTGATTGCGATATTGCGGCGTCGTCCACCGCCAAAACCCTGGAACGTTTTAATGAAAGGACAGGCCATTGTCCAGTGCCACCCCGCCAATGCAAATCATGTGGGAAATTTTCAAATAGCGCAAAATAAAGTAATTATCAAATATAATCAGTTACTTAAATAAAAACCGTGCAGCCCGCAAAACCAGGCCCGGTTTTTTATGATTGACCTGAGTTTAAAGAAAAATTAGTTTGTCGGTTCTGTTTCCTTTCAGGATATTAAAACCGAAACCCATGATACTCGAGATCCCAGACTTTCTTACCCCACTTGAACTCAAGCGTCTGCAGCAGATTGGTTCAGAAGCATCGTTCGTCAATGGCCGACTTACCAACCCGCACAATAAAACGAAAAACAACGAGCAAATCGACCACGCGGAGCCCGGTTACCAGGAATCGACCCAACTGCTGATGAAGGCGTTTATCCGCAATGAAAATTTTCGTGATTTTGCGATGCCTTTAAAAATAGCGCCCCCGTTGATGTGCAAATACGAGACGGGTATGGCCTATGGCGCGCATTCCGACGTCGCATTGCTGCCATTGGTAAAACTGCAAACGGTATTGCGTTCGGATATTTCGGCCACCGTTTTTCTGCATGACCCGGATTCATACGATGGCGGAGAACTCGTGCTCCACCTCGAAAGCCGCAAGGTGCCGATCAAACTGCCCGCAGGTGGACTGGTCGCCTACCCTTCCACGATGTTGCACGAGGTGGCCAAGGTCACACGCGGTCAGCGCCTGGTCGCAATTACCTTTATAGAAAGCCAGATCATCGACGAACGGCAGCGTCACATCATCTACAGCCTCGGTGAAGTGTCGGCCTTGGAAGGTTTAACCATGCAACCGGAAAACCGCAACCGACTGGATCTCGTCCGGCACAACCTGATCCGCATGTGGTCGTAAAATCAGCTTCGGTCATTTAAGCAGTTCCGGCGGCAGTCACCCTCTTTGGGGCCCCGTATCCAGCGGCACCTGCTTCACTGATCCAGCGCTTCGCACAAGGTAATATTGTCAGTAGCGACCCGTTGGAGCGGTACGCTACCCTGCCGGTCAATCGACGTAATATCGTATTCAAGCGTCGCCGAATTGCAGTTCTCGAAAGTCAGCGTGATGGTTCCATCGGCGCCTTCGGGGTCAGTGTGCTGCACCTCGCTTTGCGTATCGAACAGGCCCCCGGAGGTGATATCGATGTTCAGCACCGCCCGGTTACCACTCACCGGTCCAATGGCCGTTATCCAGCGATGGCCCGGGTCACCGAGACTGGCATGTGCGCCCTGTGCCGGAAGTTCCGTGTCATAGGTAAACCACGCCAGTGATAACAAACCCAGGTCGGGGAATACTGTGATAAAGACACCCTGGCCGTCGGTTGCCGGGTTGTACCAGGCGTCATTCAAACCGGCGTTGATGTGGAATTCAGAACAATCATTTTCAAATATGCACGAAGCCCACTGCGGGTGGTCGATAAACGGGTTGCGGTTACCCTGGAAGGCGGCGACCGTTTCATGGTGCCGGATTTCAACGTCATCGACGGGGTCCTCTTTGTGCCATTGCAACAATACGGACAATAAACCCATGTAGCCCACCGCCTCGTTCTGGCCCGTGACCGACTGGTCCATCAGGCCGCGGTCGTCGGTTAGCACCAGGTCGGGCTCGGGATACCCCGTGACACCGTGCACGCCGCCTTCATAGCGCACATCCATGTACATCAGCGCACGGGCCACATCGCCGCGGCGCCCGGCCCAG
>DATCZY010000362.1:0-2388 GCA_036525655.1 Lysobacterales bacterium
GGTTTACAAAACGCCATCCCATGGTCGTGTCATGGATTTGCGCCGCACGGCTAAAGGCTGCTTCGGCCTTGGGCATCACAAAGGGCGCCCGGCTCATGGATTCAACGCCACCGGCGACGACCAGTTGCGCTTCACCGCAGCGGATGGCGCGGGCGGCACTGCCAACCGCATCCATACCCGAACCGCATAAACGGTTGAGCGTCATGGCCGGAACGGATTCCGGCAGACCGGCAAGCAGGGCGCTCATACGGGCTACATTGCGGTTGTCCTCACCCGCCTGGTTGGCGCAACCGTAATAAACATCATCGACCGCGGTCCAATCGAGCCGGTCATTCCGGTCAATCAGCGCCCTGATGGGAATGGCGCCAAGGTCGTCCGCGCGGATCGTTGACAAACTGCCGCCGTAACGGCCGATAGGGGTCCTGATTGCGTCACACAGGTATGCTTCGGTCATGGTCGTTTTCGTCCTGTTATTCAGATACCTTTAAATACGGGTGGGCGTTTTTCCAGAAAGGCGGCCACACCCTCGCGATAGTCATCACTTTGTCCGAGTTCCTGCATGGCCTTTTGTTCCAGTACCAGCTGTTCGGACAGCGTGTTGGATATGGAATCGTGCAATAACGTCTTGATCCTGCCGAGCGCGCGGGTGGGTTGGGTGGCGAGGTAGCGCGCCATTTTTTGGGTCTCTTCGAGCAGGGCATCGTCATCGACGCATTTCCAGATCAGACCCCATGATTCGGCGGTTTCGGCAGGCAGACGGTCACCCAGCAAGGCGAGCCCCTTGGCGCGTGCGAGACCGACGGCGCGCGGCAGGTTCCAGGTGCCGCCCGAATCAGGGATCAGGCCAATCTTGCAAAAAACCTGGATAAAGCTGGCAGACCGCGCCGCCAGAACGATGTCGCAGGCCAGGGCGAGGCTGGCGCCGGCGCCCGCCGCCACGCCGTTGACCGCACAGATGACCGGCTTGGGCAGATTCATGATGCTGCGGATCAACGGGTTGTAATTCTTTTCCACGGATGCGCCCACGTCGGGGACATCGCCTTCGCCGTTGCTGGCGCGGTCACCGAGGTCCTGGCCGGCACAGAAGCCACGGCCTGCGCCGGTGATCACCAGGCAGCGGATGTCCGCGTTTTCAGTCACCTGCTGCATGGCGAAACGGACTTCGGTATGCATTTCTACGGTGAAGCTGTTGAGTGACTTGGGCCGGTTAAGGGTCACCGTGGCGACGCCGTCTTTAATATCAAATTCAATATTCTTGAAGTCCATGTGTGTTTTTCCTGCTTTAAGCAACGTATGAATACAAATTGGGGCAATGATTTATCTTTGTGTATCATGCCTTTTTACAATCAATTTTATAAGGTGTGCCGGCCAATGCCCGTTTATAGTCTTGAAGGAATTACCCCGGTCGTCCACCCGGACGCGTTTGTGCATGAAACCGCTGTCCTGATCGGCGATGTCCTGATCGGCGCGGGTTGTTATATCGGCCCGCATGCGTCGTTACGCGGAGATTTCGGCCGCATCATCGTGGAGCAGGGCGCCAATCTGCAGGACACCTGCGTGATGCACAGTTTTCCGGGCAAGGACTGCGTCGTGGAACGTGACGGTCATATCGGTCACGGCGCCGTTTTGCATGGCTGCCGCATCGGTGTCAATGCCATGGTTGGTATGAACGCGGTGGTGATGGACGATGCGGTGATCGGCGAGTCCTCGATCGTCGCGGCCGTCGCATTTGTCCCGGCCAACTTCAAATGCCCGCCGCGCAGCCTGGTGATGGGTGTGCCGGCGAAAACCAGGCGAGCGCTTTCGGATGAGGAGGTCGAATGGAAGTCCCGGGGTACGGCGGAGTATCGGCAACTCGCGCATCGCTGTCTTGCATCACTGGTAAAAACCGAAGCATTAACCGAGGAGGAACCAGGCCGGCGCAGGATTGATTCTGACGCATATGAGTTTAAACCATAGGGAGATTTAACTATTACGCGCCCGGTGGTTAGCAGGTAATATTGTCCACCCCGTTTTACCCGGAGTAAAAATGGTTGGGGACATTTCCCCCGATCTTACAGGTATAAGTTTTTGCACATTGAAATGAATAACCTGAGTGAGGAATCATGCGTAGCATACTGATCGTCATCCTTGGCCTTTGTCTCGCACTGACCGGTTGCAGTGTTAATCCGGTGACGGGCGAGAAGAACTTCATTCTTCCCAATCTTGATGAAGGCTGGGAGCGCCAAGTTGGCACGCAAATGTATGCACCGATGCGGCAGTCGGCGGGCGGTGATTACCGCTTGGACCCGGAGCTCACAAGGTATGTGGAGAGCGTAGGTAAGCGTATTGCCGCGCAATCCAAGCGCGATTTACCCTACGAGTTTCACGTTCTCAATGATACGGTTC
>DATCZY010000363.1:0-3277 GCA_036525655.1 Lysobacterales bacterium
GCCCTTGGAAGCATAGGCTTCGCCCAGGTTTGGATCGATATCCAGCGCCCGTCCGACTGCGTTTTCTGTGATCTGAATCTGTTTTTCCGTATCTATTGAGCCATGTGTTCTCAACAGGATCGCACTGTCGGCGATGCCGACCCAGGCCAGTGCGAAATCGGGATCCAGTTTCACCGCTTCGCCGAAAGCCTCGAGGGCCTGTTCCAGGCCTCGGGCGTTGCGCTGCGGCAGTAACTGCCGGCCGCGCAGGTAGGCGTTGTAGGCTTCCATGCTCTGTGTCGGAAAATCATTGAGACGTTGTGTCTCTTCAGGTGAAAGCGTCGCTTCGAGGGCATTGGCGATCTTTTGTGAAATTTCGCTTTGAATGGCAAACAGGTTTTCCGCCGTCATTTCGCGGTCGAAAATTTCCGCCCACAGGTGTTCGTCCGTGTTGGCGTCTATCAACTGCACGTTGATACGCACGGTATTGCCCGAGCGCTGCACCGCGCCTTCCATAACCGTAGCCACGCCCAACTCCGCTGCGATCTGCGGGATGGTCTTTTCGGTGTCTTTGTACTGGCTTACCGAAGTGCGCGAAATCACTTTCAGCGAATTGATTCGCGCC
The DNA here is from genome assembly GCA_036525655.1 of Lysobacterales bacterium. Taxonomy (GTDB): domain Bacteria; phylum Pseudomonadota; class Gammaproteobacteria; order Xanthomonadales; family SZUA-36; genus SZUA-36. The sequence continues at coordinate 605 of DATCZY010000363.1, forward strand.
AGGCTCGTCAGCAGGTCATCGTGGATGCCTTCGGTGAAGTATTCGTCATCGACGTTGCGGCTGCGGTTGTCGAAGGGCAGCACGGCGATGGACTGACGGTTGACGGCAGGTTGAATGTCCGGGGCCGGCGCCGCTTCCGGGTTGTCTTGATTAGAGGCAACCGCGGGGGTGGAAACGGCTTCCGGCCGGTCCCCGGAAAACTTGTCGAATAGCAGATAAACGATCGCCAGCGCCATCAGCATCAGGATGGCGTTGTTCAGTTTCTTGCCGGTTTGCGGCGCAATCGACTGGCTGCGGTCTACGTCTTTCTCGCGCTTGACGCCTTCCGGTGTCATTTCAAACGCCCAGGCAAAGATCAGCGCGGGCACCAGGCCCACCGCCAGTAGCAGGAGCATGAATTGGGGCACCCACACCGGCAGCGCGAGAATGCCGCCAACGACATCGATCATTTGCAGCAGAATCCATGCTGCAACGACATAGGCGACGCCGACCTTGAAGACGTTTCTGCGCTTGAGTTCGGCGAAAAAGTTCATCGGCATTCGATCCTTCCGTCGTCTTTGCGCTGGCAGATGTCGGGCCAGCCGGCCTGGTCCCAGTATTCGGGCAGATTCAGCACTTCCAGGTATTCTCCAAAACGCGGGTGTTGTCTGAACTGTGCGAAGATGGGTGACCAGATGTGTTCTATGCTGCCAAATCTGTATTGACGGCTATCAGTGATAATGCGGTCGATTACGAAATCGACATCGCCCGCATGGAGCAGGACCATGGATGTCATAAAGACGTCCGAGCTGAATCTAGAAATATTGTCGCCGTTCATCACCATCCGGAGAACCTCACGTGCCTGCGCATTGGCGGGATTTTCCAGTAACCCAACGATCGCAGTCCTGACAGCTGGCGCCATGTATTCGGGTCCCAACTCATTGGCCATTGCAATGGTCCCGGCGTTATCACCGCTTGCCATCAGGGGAATCATCTTCCAGCGAGGTCCGTACCACCAGCGGGCAGCGGCTTCCGGATCCGTGGATATGCGCCACTGCTCAATCACTTCAATCACCTTATCAAATTGATGATGGGCCATCAGCGCCCATGTGTAGGAATCAACCAGCGGGGCCAGCAGCGGATCAATGGCATAGCCCTTCTCGGCCACCGACAAGAACTCGTCGAAGCGGCCGACCATACCGAGGAACTCGGCGTAATCCTCTAATAGCTCGGAAGACTGCGGGTCGATGGCCATGGCCTGCTCAAAATAAGGTTCCGCTTTGGCCCACTGCCAGCTTTTACGATAAACACTGCCCAGCGCATCCAGCGCATCGACATTTTCGGGATCCAACAAAAGAGCGTGTTTCGCAGTGCTGATGGCCTCAGCCAACAGTTCGTTGTTCAGGTGCATGGTGGAGTACGTGAGTGCCATGGCGGCCCACGCCGGTGCAAACTGCGGGTCAAGTTCGGTGCTTCGTTTGAACAGCAACACGGCTTGATTGAGGTTGTCCTGACCACGTTTATGCAACAGGGCGCGGCCCTGCAGATAACTGTCGTAAGCCTCCATGTTGCGGGTCTTGTTGGGTACGGTGACGACATCCAGACCCAGTTCGCCGGTCAGGACCGTGGCGATCGCAGAGGCGATTTCTTCCTGCACGATAAAGATGTTGTCCAGCTTGCGGTCGTAGGTCTCCGACCACAGGTGAAAACCGTCATCGACCTTGATCAGCTGCGCGGTAATCCGCACCTGGTCGCCCTGCGAGCGGATACTGCCTTCGAGCACATGCGCCACGCCGAGCTGTTCACCGATTTTACGCACGTCACCATGCTGGCCTTTGAAGCCGAATACCGATGTGCGTGCTGGTACCGACAGGCCGGGAATTTTGACCAGCGCATTGATGATCTCCTCGGTGATGCCGTCGGAGAAGTATTCCTGCTCGGGGTCGGAGGACATGTTGACAAAGGGCAGTACGGCTACGGATTGGTTTGTTATTGCGGTTTTGGTACTGGCTTCGACGGTGTTCGGGTCGGCATCGTCTGGGGTCAGACCCCTTTTCTCACTGACCTCCGTGGTGTTCCCGGCAGTTTGCGGAGAAAAGGGGTCTGACCCGGGCTGTGCAAAACCGGAGAACTTGTCGAATAACAGGTAAGCAATTGCCAAAGCCATTAAGAACAGGATGGTGCTATTCAGTTTTTTGCCGGTATGAGGTGCACGCGACTGGCTATGGTCCACGTCTTTTTCGCGCTTGACGCCTTCCGGTGTCATTTCAAACGCCCAGGCAAAGATCAGCGCGGGCACCAGGCCCACCGCCAGCAGCAGGAGCATGAATTGGGGCACCCACGCCGGCAGCGCGAGAATACCGCCAACGACATCGATCATTTGCAGCAGAATCCATGCGGCAACCGCGTAGGCGACGCCCACCTTGAAGACGTTTCTGCGTTTGAGTTCGGCGAAAAAGCTCATCGGCATTCAATCCTTCCGTCGTCTTTGCGCTGGCAGATGTCGGGCCAGCCGACCTGGTCCCAATACTCGGGCAGTTTTGTCAGTTCCAGGTATTCCGCGAACCGCGGGTGTTGCCTGAATTGGGCGTAGATGGGTGACCAGGTATCTTCGATGTTGCCAAAGCCGGATTTTTGCGCATCAGCGATCACGTGGTCGATGATGAAATCGATATCACCTGAATGGAGCAGGAC
>DATCZY010000364.1:0-7292 GCA_036525655.1 Lysobacterales bacterium
CGGCAAAAGTCTTCGTTGCCAGTTTCAGACCTTCTGTCAGCAGGGTCCGTGTATCGGTGACCATGCGATCCATCTGGCCGTAACAAAGTTTGTTGAACTGCGTGGCAGCGCGGGTTACTCCACCCAGGTAGGAGTGGCCACGCGGCGCCAGTTCACGCCGGCACATAACCATCGCGGCAGCACCGGAACCCAGTGTCAGGGAAGCAAATTCCGCACGAAATTGTTCCTCTTCTACACCCGGTTGCAGCAGGCGTTCAATGGTGGCCTCGGTGATCGGCCGGCTGGATTCGGCATCGACGATCAGGGCGTATTCGACCTCGCCGCGTTCGATCATGCGGGCTGCGACATCCATACCATTCAGAAAAGCCAGGCACGCATTGCCGATGTCGAAATTCAGGCAGCGTTCGTGTAGACCGAGGTTGCCATGCACCAGGCAGGCGGTGGAAGGTTCGAGGTAGTCGCGGCACACCGATGTATTGATCAATACACCGATCTTGTCACGATCGATACCGGCATCGGCAATGGCCTGCTCGGCCGCCAGAGTAGCGGCATCGGACGGCTGTGTGCCGTTGTTCCAGAAGCGACGGGTCTTGATTCCGGACAATTCTTCTATCAGCCCGCTTCTTATGCCCAGACGTTCGGTTGCCGGTCGAAGTTGATCCCCGATTTCGGCAGAAGTCATTTCGATTGGTGCATCAACGGCGGCAAGTGATTGAATTACGACATTTTTAAATTGCATGGGTGTCCGGGTTAGAAAACATGGGGGCCGTAGATTCAGGCGTGAATTTCAAGAAGACGACATTGTAGCCTAAGCATTGAGTTGAGGCTACATAGTACCTGTCGGCGCAACTATGTATTAGACTGATTCCATTATTGATTCAGGGAGTGGCCAGTGCTGCAGTCGTAACGTCTGCGGCGGTCAGGATTGAGTGGTTAAAATGTCAGCCAGAACCTTGGGGCCGGATTTATTCAGCGCGGTACATCTTCCGTTGCGTACGCTTGAAAAGCCGCGCGGTGACGCCGTGCACCTGTGGCACCTGGACCTGGGCCATTTGTCAAACCCGCTCAATCCCGCTGGCCCTACCGACCATGCCGATCTTTCGGTTTTTCAACAAAGGACCACCAGGCGATTCTACCTGCGCCTGATCCTGGGCGCCTACCTGGGTCTGCCGGGTAAAGATGTCCACATCACCCGCAGGATAAAAGGCCGGCCCGAGCTTGACCCCGATCTGTCCGGCGGCGAGTTGAATTTCAGCGTGGCGCGCAGCGATGGCTGTTACCTGATCGGTGTCAACAGCGGTGCGACCATCGGTGTTGACATGGAAATGACCGCGCGTCGGCCTGGCAAACCGATGGCGTTGGCCAGGCGCTATTTCAGCCAGCAGGAAATAGCCGCACTGTCCGGTTTCGACAAGACCGATTTGCACCGGGCATTCATGCATACTTGGGCTTGCAAGGAGGCGATCGTAAAAGCCAGCGGCATGGGTATTGCGAACCAGTTGTGCCGTTTCAGCGTGGATGTTAATCCCGATAATCCGCCGGCTGTGTTGGAAATGCCCGACGATGATCACCGGGCCTGGAAACTGGCCATGGCGGAGCCGGTGCCCGGCGCCATTGCGGTGGTCGCGGTACGCCAGCAATCCGTGCGACTCGAGGGTTTTCGCCTTATCGCATAATCCTGCTCACCCCGGCTCAATAAGATGTTTTACAGGGGGCTGAGACGTGGGTGCCGGGTACCGGAATCCGCATATAAACACAACAATCAATGGCCCGGTGGGATAGAATTGCGCCACTGTGTCCAGCTGTTTCGAATCAATCTCTTCCAGACCTAAATGAAAAAACTCTTCTTTTTAATCGTATTGCTGACATATGGCTGCACCAACCAGGTCCAGCCTGAGCTGAAAAGAGTTGTAGACCAGAAAATAGCGGTGCAGCGTTCGATCGAATTGGATTGTGCAAACCCCAAGGATCCGTTTTGCGCGATCCAGTCACCATTGATTTACCTCGGAAGTGTCGACAAGCTCAGAAAGCAGAACCATGTGGCGCTGCTGGATATCGGGGAGGACGCTCTGAAAGCCCGCCTGCATCTGATCAGGGCGGCCACGCAAAGCATCCAATTTCAGAATTTCCTGTTTCGCAGGGATCAGACCGGTGCCCTGATCATGCACGAACTGGTGCAGGCGGCGAAACGTGGTGTGCAGGTGCGCATATTGTTCGACCAGTTATTTACCGTTTCCGAGTTGGAATACCTGGCCGGCATGGCGCTGGAACACCAGAACTTTGAAGTGCGCTTGTACAACCCCTTATTCAACAAGGCGAAAACCAATAAGTACATGATGTTTGGCAGTGTGACCTGCTGTTTTAAAAAGACCAACCAGCGCATGCACAATAAATTGCTGGTGGTTGATGATGTGGTCGGTATGACGGGCGGGCGCAATATCGCTGACCGCTATTTTGATTTTGACACCGATTACGATTTCAAGGACAGGGAGGTGCTGATCTATGGGCAGGTTGCAAAGGAAATGCATGAATCTTTCAACCTGTTCTGGGATAGTGAAATGACTGCTGAGATCGGTCATTTGCGAGATGTCGCACCGCTGATCGCGGGTGATAAGTCCTTATCCCTGCAGGGCTTTAATACAAGTGAACGGCTTGAACCGGTGCTTAAAGATATTGAAAACAAGCAGTTGATGTATGCGTTGTTCGTGGATAAAGCCCATCTTGTCGATGCGATCGAATATGTTTATGACGTGCCGCATGGCAGCACCCCCACTGACGGGTCACAGGTCAATATTACCGACGGGTTACATGCGGTATTGGCCGCGGCTGAAGAATCGGTGATTATCCAGTCGCCCTACCTGATCCTGTCAAAGCGCTCACGAAAACTTTTCAAGACCTTGCGTAAGGATCACCCGGATATCAAGCTTCTGTTTTCCACCAATAGCCTGGCTGCGACAGATGCGTTTTCAGCCTACGCTTTTACCTACAAGCACAAAAAGCATTACATCAAGACCCTCGGTTTTGATGTTTACGAGTTTCGTCCCTACGCGTCTGATGCAGCTGAATTTATTCCGCGTATGCCGCAGTTGATCCTTGAAAAGAAGATGGGTGTCAGTAGCGGAAGCATACCCGCAGTCGGTCCAAACCCTGCAATGGAGATGCCCGGACCAAGGACCGGTCTACACGCCAAGTCATTTGTTATTGACGGTTTTGTTTCTATGGTGGGTTCGCATAACCTGGATCCGCGTGGGGAAGGTTTCAATACCGAAAATGGAGTCATTATTTACGATGAGGCTTTTGCTGAAGAACTGCAGAGAAGTATTCTCAAGGATATTGAACCAGGCAATAGCTGGGTAGCCGCAATGAAGCCGCCCGGACCTCCGGTTTTGGGTGGAATCAATGGCGCGATCGAATCGGTTTCGCGCAGCCTGCCCGTTTTTGATATCTGGCCGTATCGTTCGACCACGGTTTATGAACTGATACCGGGCGCCACGCCAATGCCGCCAGGAACAGAAGGTTTTTATCAGAATTATCGGTCTGTTGGCAGTTTTCCGGGAGTGGTCAGCAGAAAACGACGAATGCAGGTCATTTTGGTCAGCACGTTCATGGGGTTCATAACCCCGGTGCTTTAAACGGGTTGATTGTGATAGATAAATTTGTCATTTATTTAGCTTGGATTAAGAGGATTCGGTGATGAGGTATTTTCAAACACAAGTCCGGCGACTCGTAAGTCGGTCGTGTATTTATCTGGGCCTGGTGATGGCCGGGTTTACCGGTTTGGCGTCTGCCGGACCCGCCGTCGCGGATGAATTGGAGTCCTGTATGACGGAATTGCTGCTGCGGTCCAGTGACTCGACAACCGTTGGGGAACTTCGCAGTCGCTGCACCGAGTGGATGCAGGCAGAAAAAGCGATGGCGCAGGACGAAAGCCCGCCGGTTGTGGTCGTTGACCGGTTAAAGGAGGATAGGGAAAACGTTCTCCAGCCATTTACGCTGATGGCCCACAAGCCCAATTATTTCCTGGCGGGTGCATATAACTCGAAAGGCTATGACCCATCCCTATTCCGGGTGCAGTATAGAGATCCTTCAATCGACTTTGACAAGACCGAGGCCCAGTTTCAGATCAGCCTGAAGGTTCCACTGGGGGTCAATGTATTCAACCGGTTCGACATTTATGCGGCCTACACCAACCGGTCCTTCTGGCAATTCTATAACAACAATATTTCAAGGCCGTTCAGGGAAACCAACCACGAACCGGAAGTTTGGGCACAGTTTACGCCTTCCTGGGAAATACTCGGTTTCAGAAACATTGCCAATTCAATCGGGGTGGTCCATCAGTCGAATGGTCAGGGCGGGGTGCTATCGAGAAGCTGGAACCGCGTCTTCGCCAATTTTGTTTTCGCCCGGGGCAATTTTGCTTTCGAGTTCAAACCCTGGATCAGGATCTCCGAGGACGCTTCGAATGATGATAACCCGGATATCACAGACTACCTTGGCCATTACGAGATTCGCGCTGGCTACAAGTGGAATGAGCAGGTCTTCAGCCTGATGTCGCGTAATAACCTCGAGTCGGGTTTCGATCGGGGCGCCGTTGAGCTGGGCTGGAGCTTTCCGCTATGGAATTACCCGTATTTGAAGGGATACGTACAGTATTTCAGGGGTTACGGCGAGAGCTTGATCGATTACAACCGGCACGTAAACAGAATAGGTATTGGCATATCGCTGATCGACTGGCTGTAAGGTGAGTGACGCATTGCGCGCCGCGGGTACCCGCTAGGGAAACTGTAAAAAATGGCGGGTTAAACGCTCACGACCCAGGGCTAGGTTTTCTTTTTACGCACCTGGATCAGGCTTTCTTTTTCGGGGTTTTTGCCGCGCCGGTCTGCATAGAATTCACGTATCAGGCTGAAATCCGACTCTATATCGTCGCTTGGGTAAAACAGGCCGCCGAGGCCTACCTGCTTGTTTCCATGATCCAGGTAACCCATCAGGATAGGCACTTTTGCGGCACGCGCGATGGCATGAAAGCCGGTCTTCCAATGGTCTGTCCTGCTGCGGGTGCCCTCGGGCGCGAGTGCCAGGATCATGCGCTCTGAGCGCTTGAACAGATCGGCCATCTGTTGAATGTAATTTTGTCCCCCGTCACGGCGTATCGGTATACCGCCGAGTGCGCGAAACAGCCAGCCATAGGGCCAGCGGAACAGGCTGTGTTTGCCCATCCAGTAAACGTTCAGGCGGAGTGCTTTGGCAGCAAGGATACCTAGCGGAAAATCCCAGTTACTGGTGTGGGGTGCGGCGATGATGATGTACTTATCCAACGGTGGGAGTTCCGCGTCCAGTGTCCATCCAAGCTTCCTGAGGACCCAGTTAGATAATCGTGCAAGCACGTCACCCGGCCTGTCTCAGGGCTCTGAAGACCTGCCAGCCACCGAGGGCCAGCAGGACGATGCCGGGTGTCGAATAGCCCCAGACAAACCAGGGGCCGGTTTCCAGCGCGATCATGATGGCGCCGGGGATGCTCAGTGAACCGCCCGCCACCGCCCGCAGGATTTTGTGATTTGCGGCAATCTGATCCTGCCTGGATCTGGCGGCATCTTCGGATGCCGTACGGGTCAGCAGTTGTCCGCTGTTCGCCTTCACCAGGAAGTCGTGTATGAGCCCGGGCATTTCGGGGGCTTCGGCCAGCCAGCCGGGCAGGCGCTCACGCAGTTCCTGTGAAACACTCTCGAAGTTATGTCTTTCCCTGAGGATGGTTTCGAGTTCGGGTTTGGCTACCGACCAGATATCCAGTTCCGGGTCGAGTTGCCTGCCCAGGCCTTCGATATTCAGCAGGGTTTTCTGCAACATCAGCAACTGTGGTTGCAGGGTCAGCTGGAAGCGATGCGCGACCTGGAAAAGGTCGAACAGCAATTTTCCGAATGATACCTCGTTCAAAGGCCGCGTGAAATTCGGTTCACCGACCGTCCTGACGGCAGCCTCGAGTTCGTCCAGGCGGGTGTGCTCAGGCACCCAGCCGGCGTCGATATGCAGGGCTGCGACGCGCCGGTAGTTTTGATTGAACAGCGCCTTGAAGTTCTCGGCGATGTAGTACAGGTCTTTTGGCGAGAGGCTGGCGACGATACCGAAATCGATGGCAATGAAAGTCGGGTCATCCGGATTGCTGGCGTCCACCAGTATGTTGCCGGGATGCATGTCGGCGTGGAACAGGTTGTCGCGGAAAACCTGGGTGTAAAAAATACGTATGCCACGCCGCGCCAGTTTCTTCAGGTTGACGCCACGCTCGCGCAAACCCTCGATATCGCCGACCGGCAGGCCGGACACGCGTTCCATGACCATGACCCGCCGTTTGCACCACTTCCAGTAGACTTCGGGGATATACAGGTCGCGGGAGCCCTGGAAATTGCGTCTGAGCATGGATGCATTGGCCGCTTCGCGTTGCATGTCCAGTTCGTCGAAGACCACGCCTTCAAATTCGCGCACCACCTCCAGCGGCTGGATTCTCGCACCGCCCTGCAGGAATTTTTCCGCAATTCCCGCGACGGTCTTGAGTAGATCGATATCCTTGCGCAACTGCTTTTCAATACCGGGCCGCACCACCTTGACCACGGCTTTGCGGCCGTCGTGCAGCGTCGCCGGGTGGACCTGCGCAATGGAGGCCGAGGCCAGCGGTTGGGTATCAAAAGAGGCAAATATGGTGTCAACCGGTTCGCCCAGCGCTTTTTCGATGATGTCACGCGCCTGTTCGCCGGGGAAAGGCGGGACCTGGTCCTGTAACAGCGCGAGTTCGTCGGCGATATCCAGCGGTAGTAAATCCCTGCGGGTGGAAAGTATCTGTCCGAATTTCACATAAACCGGTCCCAGATCCTGCAGGGCCAGGCGCAAACGTTCGCCGCGCGGTAACCCGGATACGTCCTTGCCGCCGGGGATGAAGACGCGCATCCAGCGCACGGGTCCCGGCAGGCGGGTTGTGTTGAAAAGTTCGTCGAGACGGTACTGTTTGAGGATGACACCGATATGCCAGATGCGCAGGAACTGGCGCAGGCTATGCATCACGAACGGCGGTCCTTGATGATATCCGATAATATCTTGCTGGCGGTGCGTGCGGTTTCCCGCGCACCCTCGACACCCTGGCGGAGCCCCTGTGCCAACTGGTGACCGGCGACATCACCGAACATGCCCGCGAGCGGGCCTTCCCAGTCGGGTTCCAGCTTGCGGAATATTCTTTCCAGGTCACGGGCAAGGCTCGCGTCACCGTTGATATGTACTTTCGAATCCGGCAGGCCCCAGTCGGC
>DATCZY010000365.1:0-8079 GCA_036525655.1 Lysobacterales bacterium
CCGTAATCGGTAGCCTCGGTGGCGAGCCACAACAAGGCTGCTATTCCCATCAGTAAAAATATACCCGATGACAGTTCTACTTTGTAATTCGCACGCATGTTCTTTTCGTCAACGCCTCAAGGTTAAATAAGAAATGACGTCATGATGAAGTCAAAAATAAGTACCAGCACCGAACTCATGACCACCGTTCGTGTTGTCGCCGTTCCAACGCCTTCACCGGTCGGTTTCGCATAGTAGCCGAAATATACAGCAATCAGGCTAACCAGGCCGCCAAACACGATGCTTTTCCAGACGCCGCCCATGAAATCCTTGCCGAAATAAATACCGGTCTGCAATTTACTCCAAAAGATCCCCGGATCAAGGCCCATGACACCGATGGAAAACATCACGGCGCCAAGGATCGCGAAGGCATTGAACATCGCGGTCAGTAAAGGCATTGAGAGCAATCCCGCCAGGAAACGTGGCAGGGCAATCCGCTGTACCGGGTCGATGGCCATCAGTTGCATGGCTTCGATCTGGCTGGTGGCTTTCATCAGGCCGATTTCCGCAGCAATGGAGGTGCCGGCACGACCGGCGAACAACAGGGCGGTTAGGACCGGCCCCAGTTCCCGGAACAGTGACTTGCCGACCAGCAGGCTGACCTGGTCAGAAGCGCCGAATTGTTGCAGGGCATTGATGGATTGTAGTGAAAGCACCATGCCGACAAAAAAACCGCAGATCATGATAATAACCAGCGAGCGAGCGCCAATCAGGTAGGTCTGTTGCATGGTGCTTACCAGCAGGCCGCGTTCGAGGCGGATACTGCCAATCATGCGAACCAGGAAAATACCGCAGTGTCCGGTTTCGGCTATCGGCGTCAGTAGCTTACTTTTCTGTAGCCAGTTCATATTCGTCATCGGGGCCGCTGTTCGGTGGCGTTGCTGTTGTTGAGGTACCTGAAAGAAATCGGACCTTCGATACGCCCGTTCATGAATTGGTCAACGGCTGGATCTTTGCTGTGCGTCAGTTCTTCCGGTGTGCCTTCGGCAATGAGTTTGCCGGCGGCTAGAATATAGCAGTAGTCCACCAGCTTTTTCATTTGCTCAACATTGTGCGTGACAATGACGCTGGTCAGACCCAGTTCGTCGTTGGTGGTGCGGATCAAGCTGCTGACAGTGGACCTGGCGATTGGATCCAGTCCGGTCATGGGCTCATCGAACAATACGATTTTTGGGTTCAATATAACCGCTCTTGCCAACGCGACACGGCGGGCCATTCCGCCTGACAGGCTGTGCGGCATCAGGTTTTCAGTACCAGTCAGGCCAACGGACTCCAGTTTCGCCATAACCCGCTCAGTGATGGCTTCCTCCGACAGTTTGGTGTGCTCCCTCAAAGGCGTCGCGATATTTTCAAAAACCGTCAGGTCGGTAAACAGGGCGCCGTTTTGCAGCAGTACGCCAATGTCTTTTCTGCTTTCGTAAAGTTCACGTCGTGACAAGGCGGAAACTTCCTTTCCATTGACTTCAATGCTGCCGCTTAACGGGCGTAGCTGACCGGAAATCAGACGCAGTATGGTGGTTTTACCCACGCCGCTCGGGCCCATGATGGCCACGATGCTGCCGCGCTGAATATCCATGCTGACGTCATCCAGGATAACTTTATCTTCGCGCCGGAAAGACACGTTTCGAATACGGATAATTGGATCTTTCAAGCTTTCGTCCCTGTTGCCGGCCTGGTTGATTGGTTGGTGTGATGCATTGACCGTTAAAACCCCGGTCTTATTTCATTTCACGCTCATCTAATTGTAGTATGAATTTGAACTGTGACGTGGATATTACTTGTTCAGTTACTTTTTTCAGGGCAAAAAAAACGAGGGAGACTTGCGTCTCCCTCGTCGTAGAAGTGTAGGAACTCCGCTTGCGGTGGACTGCAGATCCTCCTAGGCCTTTCCAACTTCGTCCAGTTCCGATCTGTTCTGCCCTTCGGTTTCTGGTCACGGGCCTTCCTCCCGTTTTTATTTATCGACGCTTTCACGTCTATCTCAAGGAACCGCGAATCCCTATCGAGTCACCCTAATGGTACGACCGCTTCTTTGGCAGAACCCGGCCCGGGTGACGCGTCCTGTACCACCTGGACGCTTACCGTTTTCATCCACCTTTCTTCCTTCAGGCGGGTCGGCCTTCCGGTATATTCGCATTCTGTTCGTCTCCGGCCTTGCGGCCTTTGCCGTCCGTTTCCAATCTGTTGATCTTCTTCGCTCGTTTCCGGTTTCGCAACCTTCTCCGCTCGCGCCAGATCTGTCGACCTTCTCCGTCCGTTTCCGGTCTTTCGACCTTCTCCGTTCTTCCTGCGACCCCAATCTTTCGATTGGTTGGTTTCTGTCTACGGGGGATTCAAGTTACTCCTGTAACGATCGATTGTCAAAGCCTCCAAATCGATATTTAGGAGGTTTTTCTAATGATAAATATCAGTAAAAATTTACAAGTAACTGAATAAATGAATAAGACTGAAATTGAGGTGTTTTATTGTTTGCGACGAAGCGAATATGATTGATTAAAAATAAATCAATATGTATTTACGATAAAAAACCCGGGATCAAGTCCCGGGTTTAATTTATCGGTGTATAGCGAATCCCGGCCTATAAAAGCTCAACCAGGAGATATAAAACAGCTGTCAGAACGAATCCGCTACCGACAACGCCTTTGACGGAAGTGATCGGCCCGGTCTTGCCGAACACACCGTTGAGCGCCAGGGCTGCAATCAGGCCGAAAACAACGGCCAGCGATACGGCGCTCTCACTTTGCACCGGGGTTTGAATCTGTCCCAGGTGAATGGAAGAAGCCATGAAAAACAGCATCGGTATGGAAAACAGGGTGTTGGTGCGTGACGCCAGGCCGGCTTTACCAAGTGCAGAAGCAGCACCGGGCAGTGCCTGGCCGCCGCCGGCAACCTGCTTTGCCGATGCAATGACGATTTTCTGGTTAGGCCAGATAATCAACCAGACGTTGAGAAACATGATCGTGCCCAGTGTGGCGCCAATCAGGATACCCATGCCGGTAAGGTGCTTGATGTAAAGCAGCAGGATACCACTCAAAAATGTAAACATTGCGCCCCAACGGAACCACCACAGTGCATTTGGCACCAGTTTTTGTATAACATCCGACTTGGCGCCGCCATCAGCAGATTTGAAGTACTCACCCTGGATGAAGTTGAAGTAATAAAGCAATCCGATCCAGGTAACGCCGGCCAGTAAGTGCACCCAGCGCAGAAGAAAAGCTAAAGAGTTTTGACTAAGTAAGGCAAGTTCCACGATTGTATTCTCCCTGTTGCAGGTAATTGTTATGAATGAGTGGCCCATTAGAATACCGCAGTTTCGTTCATACATAAAACTGTCGTTCGTGTCTGGCGGGGTTTACTTCAATAGCAAAGTGCTTTTAATGTTCCAAGTTGGCACGAGAGCCTATAAAATCAGCTGGGGAGAAGGATCAGCAGTTGCGCCCTCGCGGTTAATTTATTTTATTGTATCGCCTATACGCGTTCACCTTGAGTGTCGCGGAAATCACAGGTAACCATGCACCCTGAAGCAGAAACTAACGGAAGCAGCGAAAAAAGTGACCCCGGTCAGTCGCCGGGTCGTTCTGATGCTTACCCGTTTCCGTTGGATGCCGTTGTGCTTGCAGGTACTCATCGAAATCCAAAACGATTGATCGCAGACCGCAACAAGGCTTTTCTGGAAGTTGGCGGAAAGAAGCTGGTCCGTTATGTGGTCGACGCCCTGGTGGCCGCAGAGAACATAGATCAGGTTTTCGTGGTCGGACCGGCCGAGGAACTGTTGGAGGTTTTGACGGGGTATTCTTCCAGAGTGAAGGTCATTGCTCAGCGTGGAAAAATGCTGACCAATTGTTGGGCCGGTATCGAGGCATCGGAAGACCGACACAGGTTTGACACCACTCTACCCATCAACGAGCGGCCCATATTGATCACCTCCTGCGACCTGCCGTTGGTGACGGCCCGTTCTATCGATGATTTTGTCCGCCGTTGTGCGCGTGAGGACAATGCATCTGAACACCCCTTCGCCATGCATGCCGGCGTTGTGGACGAGCCTTCCGTCAGGCCATTTCATCCCCAGGGGGATAAACCGGGTATCAAGAGACCTTTTGTAGAACTTGCGTTCGGACGTCTGCGACTGGCCAATATTTATGTGGGCAGGCCGCGTAACCTGGCAAACCAGGAATTCCTGCAAACGGGTTTTTCCTATCGCAAGGCAAAGGACTGGAGAAATGTTGTCGCCCTGACTTTTAATTTTTTTAAAAGTCATGGTGGTTGGCAGGCCGCATGGATGACCGTGCGCGTGCAGTTGACCTTAATGCTCTCTAAGCGCAAGGGCTACTGGTACAGACGCCTGAAGAAGGGCAATACCCGGGAACGGGTTGAGAAAAGCGTCAGCGAAGTGCTGGGTGGCCCGGTCAAGATCGTAATCACGCCGTTTGGAGGGTTGAGCCTGGACGTTGATGATGAAGAGGACTTCCGGATTCTCAATGAGCGTTACGAGGACTGGGCTGCCATCACGGCAGCGGTCGGCACCGAAAAGAAATAAGCTCCCCTCCCGGCATTCGTATGCCAGCGTTCACTTCAACAGGAACAATGAAAATGCCGGCCAAAAAGCGATGGCTATCACGGAAATCATCAAAAACACAAAAAATGGCAGCGTGGAAAAATAAATATCTACGATCGGCCGGTCAAACCGGTACCCCGCGATAAAAAGGTTCAGACCGACCGGCGGCGTAATGTAGCCAAGCTGCATGGTGGCAAGGAAGACAATCCCGAGGTGGACCGGGTGCACCCCAAACTGCATTGCGATCGGCAGAATCAGGGGCACTACCAGAACGATTGCCGAGAAAATATCGAGAATCGCCCCGAGTATCAGCAAGAACAACAATAACATCACCATGAAGGCGGTCTCACCGGTGACAAAACCGCTGATCCACTGCAATAGTTGCTGCGGCACACCCGCATCGATCATGAAGTTGGTGGAGGCGCGCGACACGCCCAGTATCATCATGATCCCACCGACCAGTATCATCGCTTCGCGGGTGATCGATGGAAGCTTTTGTAAAGAAACCTCTTTCAGTATGACCACATCAACAATCAGCACGTACAGGGCTGTGACTGCAGCGGCCTCTGAAATTGCAAAGTAGCCACTGTAAATTCCGCCCAGAACGACGATGGGTAATGGTATCTCCCACATTGACTCGCGCAAGGCTGAACGAACCTCCTGCCAGGAAAAGTCGCCGAGTGGCGTGCGTATCGCACGGTTTTTCCAGATACTGAATGCGGACAGTACGATCAGCATTAGGAACCCGGGCAGCAAACCGGCCATAAACAGGCTTTCTATGGGTACTTCTGCGACCACGCCGTACAAAATCAATGGCAGCGAGGGCGCGAATAACAGGCCGAGACTTCCTGCGGAAGTCACCAGACCAAGGTTGAATTTCTCCGGATACCCGGCCTCCTGCATGGCGGGGAACAGGATGGCGCCCAGCGCGATGATGGTGACCCCCGAGGCGCCTGTAAACGCGGTAAAAAACGCGCATGCAACCAGGGAAACCACGGCCAGCCCCGCGGGCATCCAGCCAAGCAGGGCGCTGGTCAGGCGTACCAGTCGTTTGGGCGCATTGCTTTCGCTCAACAGGTAACCGGCAAATGTGAACAGCGGTATGGCAAGCAGGATGGGCATCTCCGCAATGCCGTAAAACTCGATGGCGATAGCTTGAAGGTCAATATCGGCATTGTAAAAATTCCAGAAGGCACCCGCTGCAATGATCGCGAACAGTGGCGCGCCGATCAGGATCAATATCACCATCATTGCACCGAAGATCAACATGGGTCTTCACCGCTGTTGTTCAATTTTCCGGTGAACTTGAGTGGCCGCATGACTGCGTGAACCAGGTGATGGAAAGCCATCAGCGCAAAACCGGCGGGCAATATGACCTGCATTGCCCAGGCGGGTACATCGCGAATCAGGGTATCGCCGTATTCGTAAGAACTCATGACAAAACGTGCGCTTTGCCAGGCAAATAAAGCGCAGATTGATGCGGTAAATATATCGATGATGACCCTTGCCACAAGTTGGGCCGTGGCGGGCAGAAAGCGATCCAGCACCGCGATGCTGATATGTTTATCCATCCGGCTTGCCGCCAGGCCGCCCGCGACGGTGAGCCAAAGCACCATCAGGCGTAAGGTCTCGTCGCCCCAGAAGAGGCTTGCGTTGAAAGCATTTCTAAGAAAAATCTGCGTACCCGCCAGCAGGATCATGCTGATCAGAATGACCAGAAGCAAGGCGTCCTCGGCGTGTGCACTCGCGCTTTCAAGTTTTTTGAAAAAAGAGGCAACACGTTTCACTGGATACAGTCTTTTGCCGTATTGCCGGAACGCAAGCCGTCGAGGTAACACTCCAGTTCGTCGAGCAGACGAACATCAATTGCACCTTCATTAGCCAGTCGGCGATTGGATGCCTGGACCGCGTGGCGCCACTCCGGGACCTGTCCCTGGTCGGGAGTAACGGGCTTCATGCCGTTTTCAATCAACGCCTTGTAGGCTTCCTGGTTATCTTTATTACCCTGCTGGTCAAAACCCTGGTAAATTTTTTCCATCACTTCGCGCACGATTTCCTGGTCGGCAGGCTGGATGCGGTCAAAGTATTTTTTATCGATCGCTATCATCGCGAATATATAAGAGACCGGGAGCTCGGTGATATAACTCACCTTTGTATTCCACTGCAAAATAATAGTGGCCGCAGGCGGACTCATAATGGTGTCGATCAGCTCGGTCTGCAAACCGGTCATGACATCGGTCAACGGCATGAGCACCGGGGAAATTCCAAGTGCCTTGGCGGCTTCATAGGCAAACCGGTCACCATCCGGAACCCAGACTTTGCGGCCCTCAAGGTCTTTAAGGTTGGCGATGGGCTGATTTGACATCAGTCGTGCAAATCCTCCGCCGGCAAATCCAAAATTGACGTAGCCGGCCTGTTCTATGCGGTCGCGTAATTTGCCATCCATACGGGATCTTACGAACTGGACTTCTTCGAGGTTGTTGAACAGCATCGGCAGTGCATAGAGCTGACTGTCCTGCTGAACATCGATAAGACCGTTTGCGGTAAAAGCGCCGCCGTGCAACTGGCCGATACGCATTTTGCGCAAGACTTGCCTGTCATTACCCTGTACACCACCGCCATAGAACTTGAACTTGACCCGTCCCTCGGTGCGCTTATCGATCTCCGTGGCGCCGTCGCGCATCGAATCCATCCAGCTGGACCCCTCCGGGGCAATGGTTGCCAGCTTGATTGTCTGAGCGCTGGCGCTGGACATCAGGCCGAGCAATATGAGTCCAATGCCGATTTGTATGGCTGCGTGCCAGTTCGAAACTCCAAGGGTCTTAAAGGGGTTCATGAACATTCCTTTTCATTAAAAATAGTCATCGGCAGCATCGAGCAGTTCGCGCGCTTCGCGTTGCGCCAGGACGTTGAATAGAGTGTAGCCTTCCTGGTCAGGTTCTGCAGACATGACATCATTCAGCAGCTGGTCGTGGAGTTCCCGGTCGTACAAAGTGCGGGCATAGTAGCGGGCATAGTCCACACTAATAGACAGGTCCTTGCCGTTCGACAGGGTCATGGCGTTTTCGAAATGTTCTTTGCCGGCGTCAAAGTCTCCGCCAAGCGCCGGTGGCCGGATGGTATTGAGTATGGCCAGAAAATGCTCAACCTGCTCCGCCTTATATTCCGGGTCAAGCTCCTGTACGCGCTTGAGTGAGGACTCGACATGCGGCAGTTTGGTCATCGCGCCCCAGTCATCACTATGAACTTTGATGTGAGCGATCGAAGTCAGTCCATAGGTAAAAAGGCTGGCAGCATCTTTTTTGTTCAATTTTTTCAGGGTGACTTCAAATTCCTGGAAGTTTAGGTTCTGTATTCCGCAGGCCAACTTATTGCTGGCGCACAGGGATTGCTGACCATATGAAAGTGCGCGATCGGTCAGACGGTTCGCGCGTTGTGGTTCTTCAACGAAGATGACACCGTAGGCGGCATACAGTTCAGCCGCT
>DATCZY010000366.1:0-2915 GCA_036525655.1 Lysobacterales bacterium
TGGTGTTTAGTCCTCCTTCACCACTTTAGAGAGCCGGGGCAACCTATTCCAGGCAAAAAAAAGCTCCGGTTTTACCCGGAGCTATGTGTTAGGAGAAACACATCCCCCCCTTGTAATACATTACAACCCGAGGGAGAAAAGGTTGATGGAAATTTAAAGTTTTTATTTTTGTAATAAAAACTCACGCAATAAACCGAAATCCGCCGGCATTTCGATGCTCAAAACCTCTCTTTTTGAAACTGCCTCGAGGGCCGCGGGTAATGTCACCGGCCTTTGCAGTGCTTCTTCGATGGTTTCCTTGAACTTGGCGGGGTGCGCGGTACATAAAAAAACACCCGTTTCATCTTTCCCGAGACTGTCTGTCAGCGCTTTCCAGGCCAGCGCGCTGTGAGGATCGGCCAGGTAGGAATCCTCGTCAAGCGCGCGCACGGCCTGCTTGGTATCGGCATCATCAATGGCCACCGAAGTCAGTAAATCACGCAGTGGCACCCCATGGCGTTTTTCCAGTTCCAGCACGCGCGGGAAGTTGTTCGGTAGTGATATATCCATGGCATTGGTCAGGGTTGCCACTGTTGGCCGGGGTTCCCACTTACCAGAATCCAGGAACCTTGGCACCGTATCGTTGCGGTTGGTTGCGGCAATCATCCGTTTCATCGGCAAACCCAGTGCGTATGCCACCAGGCCGGCCGTAACATTGCCGAAGTTGCCACTGGGCACACTGAATACTGCCTCGCTTCCACGCGGTAATTGCGCAACCGCCTCAAAGTAATAACAAACCTGCGCCAGCAGACGGGCCACGTTGATCGAGTTAGCGGAATTAAGGCCCAGGGTCTTGACCAGCTGAGGATCGTCAAACGACTGTTTGACCAATTGCTGGCAGGCATCAAAATCGTCACAGATCGCAAGGGTTCTGATATTGCCACCCAGTGTGCAAAACAACTTTTCCTGCAGGGGCGTCACCTTGCCTTTCGGATACAACACCACGACGTCGATTCCGGGCTGGTCATAAAACGCGAGTGCCACAGCTGCTCCGGTATCGCCCGAAGTTGCCGTCAGGATGGTCGTGTGCTGATCCGTGTTGAAACTGGCCAGGCATTGCGCCATAAATCGGGCACCGAAATCCTTGAACGCCAGCGATGGCCCATGGTACAGCTCAAGCGCGTAAACACGCTCAGTAACAGGTGACAACGTGACCGGAAAATTAAAGGCCTTTTCGACGCACGCCTGCAATACATGAGCCGGCATGGCGTCACCGACCAGGTACTGCAATATAATTTTGCTGCGCTCGACAAAGTCCATTTCCAGCAAAGCCTGGATATTTTCGAGCGGTTCGAGATGTTCCGGAAAGAACAGACCCTGACCCTTGCCCAAACCGGTCACCACCGCCTGTGGAAATGTAGCCCTTTGCTCGGGGTGCTTGATGTTGATGAACTGCATATTACGGATTTCCTGCTTGAATGATGGCTCAGATTTCCCGTGCGCCGGCAAGGTCCGCCCGACAGATGTGTACGAAACCAGCTTCATTCTGAAGGTAGTTGGCCTGCAGCCAGCCTGCGACCGATTCGGCCGTGCGGTGATCATCAACGATACAAAAAATTGTCGGCCCGGAACCGGAAATACCGGTTGCCAATGCACCCATCCGGGCCAGTTCGACACGGGCCGTTTCGAAACCCGGCAGAAGGGTCTTGCGATAGGGTTCGGCCAGTAAATCCACCAGGCATTTCGCGGCGGCACGCGCCTCGCCCTGGTGGAGAAGATGTACGAACAAGGCAAACTGTGCGCCGTGGCTTACCACCGTTTTGCGATCGTAGTTTTCCGGCAGGACCTCCCTCGCCGGTCGGGTTTCAAGCCGTGTTCCCGGCCACGCAACGACGGATTGCCAATGACCCGGCCACGGCAGGGAATACTGGCGCGCGCCACCGGGTATACACAAACGCAGACCGCCGAGCAGGCACGGGGCGATATTGTCGAGGTGGACTTCGCCACTGATACTGCCTTCCATCTCCGCCATCAACTGCAATAACGCCGGACGATCCAGCGGACGGCCAAAGTAGTGGTTCAGCGCGACCAGCGTGGCGACGATTGAGCTGGCGCTGGAACCCAGGCCGCTACCCACGGGCAGGCGCTTATCCAGGGTGATATTCAGGGGCCGTATGTCCGCACCCTTTGCCCGAGCTGCCTGCTCAAATCTCCGACACGATGAGATGACGATATTCTGTTCCTGATCCTGTGGCAGTGCGTGTGCGAAGGGCCCGTCGATGCACAGCATCCAGTCGTCGGGACTACCTTCGATAATGCTCACGCAATCACCCAGCAGGCTGCCATCGACGGGGGCGAGGGCCAAACCCAGCGCATCGAATCCAACAGAGACATTGCCCGATGAGGCAGGTGCATAAACGGTTAAGATTTTCTCGTTCATAGGTCTAACGGTCTCCAGGCTGTGCGTAACAGGTCACCAAACACACCCGCGGCGGTCACTTCTGCACCGGCGCCGTAACCACGCAGGACCAGCGGAATGGGCTGGTAATACCGCGAGTGCAGAACCAGGGCATTTTCGCCGTCGCGTATGGCGCCCAGCGGGTCGGTTTTTGGCACAACCTCCACCGAGACGCTACAACGGCCGTCCCGGATTTTGCCGACATAACGTAAAACACTGTCTTTGGCCCTGGCCGCCTGAACCCTGGCAGCGAAATCATCATCCAGCATCTCCATATGCTTGATCAGGTCGGCATTGTCGGCGTCTGCGGCAAACCCGTTGGCAATCACCGGTTCGACCTCGATGTCGTCGAGTTCAAGATCAAGACCCACTTCGCGCGCAATGATCAAGAACTTGCGGGCCACGTCCATGCCGGACAGGTCATCCCTGGGATCGGGCTCGGTAAAACCCAGTTTCATGGCTTTTTCGACGGCTTGCG
>DATCZY010000367.1:0-2383 GCA_036525655.1 Lysobacterales bacterium
CGGTCCGCGGTTGCCCAAACTGGTTTTATCCAGCGTCTCAACCGATAGATCGGCACTGAACCCCGTGGCGTCGGGCTCCAGCATGGTTAAACAAACTCCTGAAATGCTGATGCTGTCGCCAACTTTGCAGCCCTCCATTAAATCCGCCGGCACCTCGAAGCGGATACGCAAGTCACCGTCAAAGGATTCCCGGGACAGGATTTTTCCTGTAGCTGCTACGATTCCTGTAAACATGATTGATTAACTCCTGGGCTTCAACCGCAAACGCAGGTCATTGCCAATGCGTCTTGAGTCCACCCAATCGAGATGGACGCGATCTTCCATATTATCAAGTTGCGGCAACGCAAAAGGACTGAGTGCAGCGCCGCCCAATATGGCCGGTGCCTGGTAGATAAGCAGTTCATCAACCAGGCCTTGCTGCAATAAGGTCCCGCACAGCGTTGCGCCGGCTTCAACCTGGATTTCGTTGAAGCTGCGCTTTGCCAGCTCAATCAACACCGCGCGCATATCTACACGCCTTTCAAAAGCAGCCACGCCGATGCAATCCGCACCGGTTTTACGCAACGCATCCGGCACCGGATTTTCTGCCAGGCCGGCGATCAACACCTTTCCGGGCAGACTCAAAAGCCGGGCGTTAAGCGGCGTTCGCCAGTGACTATCGATGATAATACGCGCCGGTTGTCCGTGGGTCTCATCGTTGCGCACATTCAACGAGGGATCGTCCGCCAACACCGTCCCGATACCGGTCAGAATACCGTCTGACCTTGCGCGCCACTTCTGTACATCGGCGCGTGATTCGGGACCGCTGATCCACTGGCTGCTGCCATTGGCCAGGGCAACATGACCGTCCATGCTCTGCGCCAATTTGATCCGCACCCATGGACGCCCCTCGCGCATGCGTTTCAGGAAACCGGCGTTGAGTTCTTCGGCTTCCTTCGCCAACAAGCCGCCTTGCACGTCTATGCCGGCCTGCTGCAAGCGCTGACAACCGTTGCCGTTGACGTCCGGATTGGGGTCGCCGATGGCAAAGATCACCCGCGCCACCTTCGCTTTGATCAGCGCGTCCACGCAGGGCGGTGTGCGGCCAACGTGGCTGCACGGTTCGAGTGTTACATAGGCGGTGCCACCCGCCGCTTTGTCACCTGCCTCGCGCAGTGCATAAATTTCCGCATGGGCTTCGCCCGCTTTTTTGTGCCAACCGGTGCCGATCACCTGCCCGTCGCGCACGATGACGCAACCGACGCGCGGGTTGGGGTGCGTCGAATCCAAACCCTTGCGGGCCAGTCGAAGGGCACTGGCCATGCACTCGTGATCAAACGAAGTAAAGTTCATTGAAATCCGTACTGTCGACTAACGCGGTTTCTTGCCGGAACGGATGTCCAACAAGGAAATTTGACGTTGGTCGAGACTGCCCGGATGCTCCTTTTCCAGCAGTTCGATCTCATCCCGAAATGCCTGGATGTCCTCGAAACGGCGGTATACGGAGGCAAAGCGCACATAGGCTACCTGGTCCAACTGGCTCAGTTCCCGCATCACCCACTCGCCGATCAGGCTGCTGGGTATTTCGGCTTCCTCGACACTCCGGATTTCACGTAGCAGGCTACGGATCGACCGTTCAACCTCACGGGTTTCGACCGGTCTTTTTTCAAGCGCCTTGAGCATGCCCCGACGCAGCTTGTCCTCTGAAAACGCCTCGCGCACACCACCTGCCTTGATAACCCGTGGCGCGACCAGTTCCGGCGTTTCGTAGGTATTGAAGCGGGAGGCGCATTTCGCACACTCTCGCCGCCGCCGTATTTGCATACCATCGCCCGTTACCCGGGAGTCCACCACCCGGGTATCGTCATGATTGCAAAATGGACACCACATACCCTGGTATCAGCGGTGGTAAACCGGATGCTGACGGCACATTGCCAGCGCGGCCTGACGTGCTGTTTCTTCAGCCTCCGCATCACCCACGTGGTCAAGTACATCGCAAATGATACCGGCCAGTGCAACGCAGTCTTTTTCGTTAAACCCGCGCGGGGGGACCGCTGGTGTTCCGAGGCGCAGACCACTGGTTACAAAGGGTGAGCGCGGCTCGCCGGGAACGGTGTTTTTATTCACCGTGATGAATGCGCGGCCCAGGGCCTCCTCGGCATCTTTACCGGTGTACTCACGGCCGATCAGATCGACCAGGAAGAGGTGGTTGTCGGTGCCGCCGCAGACGATGCGATAGCCCCGCTCCATCATCACCGCGGCCATCGCTTTGGCGTTGGTCACAACCTGTTGCTGGTACTGTATAAAACTGGGGTCCAACGCTTCTTTGAACGCAACCGCCTTGGCGGCAATGACATGCATCAGCGGACCGCCCTGGGTGCCGGGAAAAACCAGCGAATTGAGT
>DATCZY010000368.1:0-2479 GCA_036525655.1 Lysobacterales bacterium
CACACTGCTTACCTGGACCTTGTTAGCGCTTATCGCCATCGGAGCTTCCCTGCCACCGGAAACATCCGTTTCGGGTGTGGGTGTTGTTCCACCATTCTGGCTGCAGGCTGCAAGTGTCACAGCCAGCACGCAGGTGCTTACCCGACCACACTTTCTTAAACATTTTTTCATACCTGCCTTCCCACAACTGATTCCATTATTGCCAACGCTATTCTGCCAGTATTCATTAAGCATTGAATAATTTTTCACTCGAAATAACGTTGGTCAAATTCAAAGTCTTGTTGATTGAGGGTGCCAGGCTGGCGCTTAACCAATACAAGGTGTGCAAATTGGTTGTATCGACCCGCAAGGTACATTGCCCTTGCCAATGAAAGCCAGCGGAAATCTGGTTTGTGCATCCCTGGTTTTGTTCACTGTAATTTCTGCTCCGCAATGGATCCGCTTAAAGCTCCGTATGAAATTATCACGGCGGGTATCGCAACCGGCCCGGGTGTTGAAATAATTTGATACTTACTTAAAAAGCCATATCAGGAAACCTGCGATGCTGCATCGTTGCACGATATTTCTAGCATAACCGGTTTACTGGCCTATAATTAAAGGACCAGGCGCTGTGCAATCAGGGCCTGGAGCGTGACTTGCGACATCTGCCGTCAAGCACGGTTTCTCTCAATGTTTTCAGGAGGAAGCCATGGCTATCGCAACAACATTGAAATCCTATCTCGAAGATCATCACGTTGACTACGACACGGTCAAACACACGCATTCTGCTACAGCCCTGGAGTCGGCACATGCAGCCCACATCCCCAGCCATCAACTGGCCAAGGCCGTGGTGCTGGAAGATGCCAACGGCTACGTGGTCAGTGTGCTGCCATCCACCAATCGTCTCGATATGGAATGGGTCAACGAAAGCCTGGGACGCAAGCTCAGGATCGCGCCGGAGGATGAATTGCCGGAGCTTTTCCACGACTGCGACAAGGGTGCGGTACCCGCGCTGAGCAACGCCTATGGACTGGATGTGATCTGGGATGAACAGCTAACCAATGCCTCTGAGATCTATATCGAAGCGGGTGACCATGAAAACCTGATCCACATGCATGGTGATGTGTTCTGCAAGTTGATGAAAGACCAACCGCACAACATCATCAGTACCGGCAGGGATTATTCGAGGTGGATCAGCAGTTGATACGGTATCAGCCGGCCTAATGGTGTAACGGGTCGAATACCGGGTGTTCTGAGTTAGGGAATATTGGGTTTGCTTTGCGAGAGAATGACGTTTTTCATAATCTCTTCGGTCAGTAAGCCCGCCTTTTCATCGAACTTTTCAGTTCGATTGAAGATATATTTTGCCGCATCAAACTGCCGGTCGAGATCTTTCGAATCCACTTCTTCATCGAACATACGCTGGTAAGCGTCCAATTTTCCGCCAACGGACAATATGGCCTCATCTGTCAGGCGCTCAAGTTCTTCGTCAAAAAGCTCAAACTCCATGATGTTCCTGATCCGGATGGTCTGTGTCCGGTAATCCTGCAGGTGAGCGGCGATCTGCTGTTCCTCGGCGAGGCTTGAGTAGCTGATGGCATCGGCGATCGCGTTGCGGATGATGATCGCATCCTCGGTAATCGCATTCATATCGATCATGCTGATCAGGACGGGGTTGTCGGTATTGATGGCGGCCAGGCTGGCCTGGATTTCATCGTTGGATTCCTGCGCAAACCGCAACAGGAAGGCTGCCCCGGATAACATGGATTCCTGGTCGACAATACGAATCAACGGTGTTTTGTAGTCATCGGGACTGAGGTTTGACGCCGCCCTGCCCTGGTCACCTTCATCCGGCGGCGCAATGGCATCCATCAGCGCAGGATCAGCGCCCCCTGAGATCAGCAGAATCAAGCTGAGCTGTCGATATTGCTCACCGGGCGGGAGATCATTGAGGTCATCCAGGCCGGTACCGGCAGCAACGCTTGTGCTTGACAACAATACCCACACAATAACCACCGAGGCAGCTTTTTGCCAAAGGCTCATGGCGTCAGCGACCCTGCCGACACTGAATTCAGGGCAAAGCTCAGACCCTGCAGCCTGTCGGCGTCACCCTTGCCGATATCCGCACCGGCCTTGTACAGCCGGGTACGCGGCAATTGCCCCGGTTCCTCGATGCGTACGATACCGTCCGGCAGACCGTTTTTAAAACCGCCTTCGTAATACGTGGCCCCGACCTGGCCACGGCGTTGAATAATCATGCCACCTGCGCCCGAAGGCAGGCCCTTTTCGGTCTCACCGATAAATTCGACCGTATCCCCGCGCTCATTCATGACCAGTCCATAGCCCCTGCCAGCGGCAACACCGTTGTCACACACACCGTACCAGCGCCCGTTGGAGCCAAACCCCGGGTATTTGAAATGGCATTGCTCATTGGCGCTGACCTTCATCGACCTGACCCTGGACTGGTAGAGACTCAGCGTCTTGTTTCTGAATTCTGCGA
>DATCZY010000369.1:0-2798 GCA_036525655.1 Lysobacterales bacterium
GGGGAGCCTGGGTATACACGCCACCCTGGACCTGGGTGGTCAATTGAAGTTCGGGCCCGATGTGGACTGGCGCGAACAGCTTGATTACAGCTTCGATGCAAACCATGCCCGTCAACAGCATTTTGAAAAAAGTGTTCGCGATTACTTCCCGGCCCTCGAAGCGGACCACCTGCAGCCCGGTTATGTCGGTGTGCGTCCAAGAATTTCAGGTCCCGGCGAGCCACTGGCGGATTTTTATATTCACGGTCCCCAAAGTCATGGTATTAGTGGCCTGGTGCAGCTTTTTGGTATCGAGAGCCCGGGTCTTACCGCTTGCCTGGCCATTGCCGATGAAGTTGCGACCTGTTTGAGTCATGATTGAATACCCGGTCGGGCGCCAACGGAAATATTTGAGGCTTTTAAGTCCTCCGGATAAAGATATTTTGGTATTTGGCGGCGAAGCAACTATGCTTAAGAACAATCACCCGAAAAAAGAAACCAGCATTTGTCATTATTAAAAGAACTGAAACGCCGGAACGTCATCAAAGTGGCTATCGCCTACGCGGTAAGCACGTGGATTCTCCTGCAACTCACCGACGTACTCACCTCGATCCTCGGGTTGCCCGAATGGGCGCCAAAATTGATCCTGCTGATGCTGGTCGTAGGCTTTGTGCCGGCGTTGATACTGGCGTGGGCCTTTGAGCTGACACCGGAAGGTATCAAGCTCGAAAAAGATGTGCCGCGGGCAGATTCCATTGCGCCCAAAACCGGGCGCAAACTGGACTACATCATCATCGTCTCGCTGGGCCTGTCGCTGGGATATTTTATCTGGGAGTCGCGCTTCGAGCAGAAGACTGCCGAAATCGAAACCGCAAAGACCGCTGTCGTCATCGAGGAACCGGAACCGGTGGTTGAAACCCCCGAACCGGAAATTGATCTCAGCACACTGGATATCGACAAAAACTCCATCGCCGTTCTGCCCTTTGCCAACCGCAGCGCCGATGCCGAGGACATCTACTTTACCGATGGTGTCCACGATGACCTGCTGACGCAGTTATCGAAGATCGATGCATTCAGCGTGATTTCGCGCACCTCGGTCATGGAGTACCGCGGGACCACCAAGAACCTGCGCCAGATCGCACAGGAACTGAATGTCGCAAACATCATGGAAGGCTCCGTGCAACGCGCCGGGGACCGCGTGCGAATCAACGTGCAGTTGATCGATGCCTACACCGACGAACACCTGTGGGCCGAGATCTATGACCGTGAACTGACCACCGGCAACCTGTTTGACATCCAGACAGAAATCGCCAAGGCGATCGCCGCGGCGTTGCGGGCAACCCTCACGGATTCTGAATTGGCCAGCGTGGCCGAGGTGCCGACGGATAATGTTGCTGCCTATGACCTGTACCTGCAGGCGCGGCGGTTTGTGCAGGGTGAAACCATCAGCGGTTATCAAATGGCCATTGACCTGTTCAAGGAGTCACTGGCGCTCGACCCCGGCTTCAAGCTCGCCTGGATTGGCCTGGCACGGGCACACATGACCAATTACTGGTCCTATGGCGGCGCCCCGGCCAATCGCGACCTCGCGCTCGATGCGATTGAACACGCCCGCAGCATCGACCCGGACTTTGCCGAGTTGTACATTGCCGAGGGGTTCTACTGGTACTGGGGCTACCTCGATTATGAACGGGCTTTGTACAAGCTTGATAAAGCGATCGAGATGATGCCCGGCAGTGACGAGGCGTACATGTGGCGGGGCTGGGTCTCACGCCGCGCAGGACTTTGGGAGCAGGCCGTGCACTCGATGCAACAGGCGCTCAAACTGAACCCGCGTGTGCACTTTAACTGGCACGAATATGCAGTGACCCTGGCCTACCTGCATCGCTATGAAGAGGCGATGAGCGCGGTCAAACAGGCCCGCGTGATCGACCCGGACAGCTTTTGGGGTAAAACCACAGAAGCCCGAATCGTTTTGCAGCAAAGTGGTGATACGCAAACCGCTTTGCAATTGACGATCGGTGCGCAGCGCGGCTCCGATTATGATTTTTTTGAAACCTTCATGCTGACAAATATGTTGGCGCGCCGCTATGACGATGCATTGGCGGCCGCAAGAAGCCTTGCAAACGAACTTGAAATCGGTCAAAACCTGATCACCCTCAGGGAGGACTGGGCTGCGCAGAACCTTTATTTCATGGGCAAAGCGGATGAGGCTGGACAAGCGGCCAGCGCAGCGTTGTTCAGGTTGAAGGGTTTAAGCGCAGAACTCGGCGAGGATTATCGAATTGATCTCGCCGTTGCAAGAATTCGCGCCCTGCAGGGGGCTTCCCAGGATGAGGTCAGGACCCTGGTTGAAAAATCAAAATCCTCAGCACCCGAAGACCATTTGGCAGAGTTCCAGACCAGGTATACCTATGCACAAATATTCGCCATCGCCAGCATGACAGGAGATGCCATTGAAGTGCTCGAGTCTCTTATGTCACCGCCAAGCGATACTTCGGTCTACCGGATTGACCTGGATCCCGCATTTGATAGAGTTCGCGATAATCCTGAATTTGTCGCAATGATGGATAGAAACAGATAATGACCGGTATGAATAAAGCAGTGAGGTTCCAATGAAAATTCTCGGTGAGATGAAACGCCGCAACGTGTTCCGTATCGGAATGGCCTATATCGTGGCAGCCTGGGTCGTCATCCAGATAGGTGACATCATCGCGAAAAACTTCGGGGCGCCGGAATGGGTGATGGGGGTGGTGATCACCTTCGTGATTTCGGGGTTACCCATCGTGCTATTTTTGACCTGGACCTTTGCATGGACA
>DATCZY010000370.1:0-3857 GCA_036525655.1 Lysobacterales bacterium
GCCAGTTGAATGGCCTCGTACACGTCTTCTTCCGGACAGATGCACACCGGGCAACCGGGTCCGGGTATCAATTCGATATTGGCGGGCAGGGCGCTGCGAAGACCGGCCATGGTGATCGACCTTTCATGGCCACCGCAGACATTCATGATCTTGAGCTTGTTCTCAAGCGGCAGCGAACGAATACGCTCCAGCCACTGGTTGGCGGTCAGTTGCATGAACGCAAGGGTCAGGAATGGCCCGATTTATGCTGCGGGCCATGCATGTGCAGATGTTTATGATGATGGTCCTGCGCCATAGGCAACTCCTGGGTTGCAAGACGGTTGTGCCGAACCGTTTCACGTAACCATTGCAGCCAGTTTTCCAGGCCATCCCCCGATTTTGCGGAGACATGAATCACCGGTGCCGGATTGGCGAGGTTACGCAGGTAAGTTTCCGCGCGTTCCGGGCTAAAATCATCCAGCACCGGTAACAGGTCGGATTTACTGAGCATGACCAGATCGGCGGTGCGGAACATCACCGGGTATTTTGCCGGTTTGTCATCCCCCTCGGGAATGGACAACAGTACGATATTTTTATGCTGGCCAAGATCAAAGCTCGCCGGGCAGACCAGGTTACCGACGTTCTCGATAAAAACGATATCGATATCCGCAAGATCGAGTTGATGGACGGCGTCATGCACCATGTGCGCGTCCAGGTGACAGGCGCTGCCGGTCGTGATCTGAATAGCCGTTACACCGTGGTTGCGTATGCGCTCTGCGTCGTTCTCGGTTTCGAGGTCACCCTCGATGACCGCCATGCGAAACTCGTCACCGAGGGCCTCGATGCTCGCTTCCAGCAAGGATGTCTTGCCGGCCCCGGGTGATGACATCAGGTTGATGGCAACCACCTGGTGGACATTGAAATGTTCGCGGTTGTGTTGGGCCACATGGTCGTTTTCATGCAGCAGGCCGTGCAACACCGTTATCGCTTCACGGCCAGTGTCGGTTTTTTCAAGTTTGCCACCTGCATTAACCAGGTGCTCGTTTCCCGGGGTTACATTGCATCCGCAAGTGTCACACATCGTCAGCTCCGAAATTCCTGGCCGTTTTGTCATGGGCAGGTGAGTTCATGTCCAGCTGGTCGGTTGCGAGCATCTGGTCATACAGATCCCAGGCGGTCTGCGCTTCCTGTGGTGTGATTTTTTGAATGGCGTAGCCAACGTGCACAACGACGAAGTCATCAACTTCGAGGGGTTCATCCTGCAGCATGAACAGGCTGACATCGCGAAAAACACCCTTGGCCTCGCAGGTGGCTACAAAGCCATTGATCTCGCAAATCTGCATGGGGATTCCAAGGCACATGGTTATTCTGTCCAGGCAAAAGAGTCATTGATGCATTTACACTAATGCATATGGCCACATACGCCCTTGATCTGCATCAATCGGGTGTTGAATCAAAACACCCGCAAGCGCAATCGGCGAGTTCAAAACAATCAACGCCCGGGCTTTTTTCAATTATAGGCAAGGAAATTAAACGTTGGCAAACTCATGAAAAATAGAGGAAACCTATATTAGGGTTCCTTAACATATATTGACCTGAGTCAATTTGTCACACCAGTGGCTACCTTAAGATAAATGCAAGACAACAGAGCAACGGGTGTGAACTCTCCCAACACGCTTATACTCGGTATCGGTAACACGCTTCTGTGTGATGAAGGAGCGGGTATTCACGCCCTGAATTTGCTTCAATCAAAACACCCTTCTTTACCCAATCTGACCTATATCGATGGCGGTACGCTCAGCTTCACGCTGGCAGCATATATTGAAGACTGCGATAACCTGATCGTATTTGACGCCGCCGAATTAAAGGCGCCACCCGGAACGGTCAAGACCATGGCCTGCGCTGAGATGGACCGGTTTCTGGGCGCAGCCAGGCGCAGCCCGCACGAGGTTGGGCTGCTTGACCTGTTTGATATTGCACGTCTGACCGGGACGCTTCCAGCCAAACGCGCGTTAATCGGCATTCAACCCGGGCGAATTGAATGGGGAATGTCGCCAACTCCGGCTGTCGAAAACGCGCTGCCACTCGCCGTTGACCAGGCGGTCGATCTGCTCGGGCAGTGGGTCAGGGTGGAATCACACAACACCCTTGGTGGTTTGGAAAGTCTCGACGAAACCATCCATGCGGGTTTGATACACACGGTGAGTCCATGACGCAAATGAACACTTCAACGTTCAATATTCACACCAGTAATGAGCTTACCTGGAACGCACAGCCGATCTTGTGCGAAGTCCGGCATGCCCTGGAAGAACTGCTGGACAGCGGTGAGACCAGCATCATTGACCTTCGCGCCATACCGCTGGCGCCGGGCGAAGAGGAAACCATCATCAATACGCTTGGACAGGGTGAGGTCCATGCCCGTCTCGATGCGTTGGGGCGCAGCGAAATCTATGAGACCCGGTATGCCGGCGTCTGGCTGGTATCCCACTTCAACGCCGATGAAGCCCTCGTCAGTCGCTTTATCGAAATCACCAGGCTGCCGGACATCCTCAAATCACAGCATGAGGATATGTCGAAAGCGTTAACTGAGCTGACACGGGAACTGCAGAAACAAGACGCTTAATAAATTGCGGAGACAGATATATGAAGAAGGATTTACCCCTGAAAGAAGGAACCCCGAAAAAAGGCACCCTGGGCGAAACCTTACGCAGCCAGGGGGTTTCCCGCCGCAGTTTTATGAAGTTTTGTGCGACGACGGCATCGATGATGGCCTTGCCGCCGGCCATGATACCGGCGATTGCAAAGGCGCTGGAGATGGCCAGGAGACCTTCGGTGATCTGGTTGTCATTCCAGGAGTGCACGGGTTGCACGGAGTCACTGACACGTGCGCACACATCGACCATCGAGAGTCTTATTTTCGACTCGATCTCGCTCGATTACCATCACACCCTGCAGGCCGCTGCGGGCTCTGCCGCCGAGGCCGCCCGCGAAGCTGCAATGGAGGAGAATTACGGCAAGTACCTGTTGGTTGTGGATGGATCGATACCATTGGATAACCCCGGTTATTCAACCATTGCCGGTGTCAGCAATCTCGACATGCTGACCGAAACCGCCAAGGGTGCCGCGGCGATCATTGCCGTGGGTACCTGCGCCACCTACGGGGGCATTCCGCACGCCGACCCGAACCCGACCGGCGCCGTTTCCGTGCAGCAGATTATCACGGACAAACCGATCATCAATGTCCCGGGCTGTCCGCCGATCCCCGTCGTCATCACCGGTGTATTGGCCCATTACCTGACTTTCGGTTCGCTGCCGGAACTGGACCATATCGGCCGGCCAAAGGTGTTTTACGGCCAGAGCATTCATGACCGCTGCTATCGCCGGCCGTTCTATGACAAGGGCCTGTTTGCCGAAACCTTCGATGACGAGGGTGCGAAGAAAGGCTGGTGTCTTTACAAGCTCGGCTGTAAGGGCCCGACGACCTACAACGCCTGCGCAACGACCAAGTGGAACAACGGCACCAGCTTCCCGATCGAGTCCGGGCACCCCTGCCTGGGTTGTTCCGAACCGGATTTCTGGGATGGCGGTGGCTTCTACAAGGCGCTTTCCATGCCTACGGAGAATATTTCACAAACGGCGGTATATGCAGCAGCAGGGGCGGTTGCCGCCGGGGCAGTGATTGGTGCTTTGAATCGCGGCAAGAAAAACGCCAGCAACAAGATTCATATCAAGACCACCGTAGAAGACCTGCGAAAGTAAAAAACCGGCATTGAGGCTTGATGAGACAGGAAGAATGAGGATGAGACAATGACCGAAATCGAACTTCTGAGTTGGGCGCGTGGACCCGGACTGCAGATTGCAACCATCGTTTTTGTTGC
>DATCZY010000371.1:0-2906 GCA_036525655.1 Lysobacterales bacterium
TGGCAGTCTCCTGAAACACCGCTCCAATACCTCTTGACGGGTATTACGAACGGTCTATTGTTCCTTCCTGAGCCCAATGGTTGACCGTGTCCGGGATTCCAGTGCCAAAGGGTACGCATAAGCAATGTATTTCGCAAGCTGAATGATATCGAATCGAGTTTCCCGTTAAGTTTTTGCGATAAATGCAGGATTCACATCAGGATTGTCTGATCCAATGCTCATAAATCCAGGAGTCTTTCCACAGCCTCGCGCAGCGTGTCATCGTTCTTGGCGAAACAGAAGCGCACGACCTGCTGCTGCACAGGGCGCTTGTAAAACACCGATACCGGGATCGCCGCCACCTTGTGTTCGCGGGTCAGTCGCGCGGCAAATTCGGTATCCGGTTCCGTGCTGATCGCGCTGTAGTCGGCAAGTTGAAAATAGGTTCCCGATGAAGCCGTCAGGCTGAACCGGGTTGGGGCCATCAGTTGCACGAACAGATCGCGCTTTGGCTGGTAGAAAGCACCCAGTTCCCGGTGGAACTGCGGGCAGTCGGACAGGAAATCGGCAATGGCGTATTGCATCGGCGCATTGGTGCTGAAGTTGATGAACTGGTGGATGCGCAGAAATTCGTCCATCAGCGGACGCGGTGCAATGCAATAACCTATCCGCCAGCCGGTGGCGTGATAGGTTTTACCAAACGAGGAAACCACGAAGGACTTCGCGGCGAGGTCCGGGTAACGCAACAGGCTATGATGCAGCTTGCCGTCGAAGCAGATGTGCTCGTAGACCTCATCCGAGAGCATGTAAATATCACGGCCGGCGATGACTTCGCGTAAATGTTGAATGTCCTGTTCGCCCCACATGGTGCCGGTCGGGTTTTGCGGGGTGTTGAGTATGATCAGGCGGGTGCGCTCGTTGATGGTGTCGCGGACCCGCTGCCAGTCGATTGCAAATTCCGGCGCGCTGAGGGCAATGTGCCTCGTGGTACCGCCATTGAGGGTCACACCGGGCTCGTAGGTGTCGTAGGCCGGGTCGAACACGATCACCTCATCACCCGGTTGCACCACCGCGGTAATGGCACAGTACAGTGCCTCGGTTGCCCCGGGTGTAACCACCACCTCGAACTCCGGATCGACCTTGCAGGCATACAGGTCCAGTACCTTGGTGGCAATCAGTTCGCGCAACCTTGGCAGCCCGGCCAGCGGCGCATACTGGTTATGCCCGTGCGCCATGTGATAGTTGACACGATCACGCAGCGCCTGCGGTCCGTCAAAATCCGGAAAGCCCTGCGCCAGGTTGATGGCGCCGTGCTCCTGGGCCATTTTCGACATGACCGTGAATATGGTGGTGCCCTTGCCGGGAAGCTTGTTATGCAACATGTCACAACACCTTTAACTGAAAACCGGAGTGCTCCACGGAGTATAAATGATTCGGTATGAGCGTTGGCCGTCTTCTCCAATTTGCCGCTTTCTCGCCGCAGGTACACGTGTTAAAGTTTTTTGTCTTTCTCGCAACTCACCGGATTAAAAAAATGTCCCCCAATTACAGATTGCCCGCATTTGCGTCATTGCTAATGGTCTTGCTGCCTTTGTTTACCCCGCTGGTTCATGCCAAAGAAGATGCTGGCGGCGAAACCGACGCACTCAAGGGTCTTGAATGGAGGTCAGTCGGCCCTTACCGGGGCGGGCGGGTGACCGCCGTAACGGGGGTGGTGGACAAGCCCATGCTGTATTACATGGGGGCTACCGGCGGTGGTGTCTGGAAGACTGAAAACGGTGGTACCACCTGGGAGAATCTCTCGGATGGCTTTTTCAAGGTCGGCACCATCGGTGCGGTGGCGGTGGCGCCATCCGACAACAACGTGCTTTACGTTGGCACCGGTGAAGCACCCATCCGCGGTGTGACCACCTCCGCGGGTGACGGCATGTGGAAGTCGACGGACGCCGGCAAGACCTGGACGCATATCGGCCTGGAAAAAAGCGGCCAGATCGCGAAAATAGAAATCCATCCTGTCAACCCGGATATCGCCTGGGTTGCGGTGCAGGGGCAGATATGGGCGCCGAACGAAGAGCGCGGCGTGTATCGCACCACCGATGGCGGCAAGAGCTGGCAGCAGGTTCTGAAAGTCAGCGGCAATACCGGCGCGACGGATCTCAGCCTCGATCCGACCAATCCGCGCATCCTCTATGCGGCCATGTGGAACCACGGTCGTAAGCCCTGGTTCATCCACTCCGGTGGCACCGATGGCGGTATTTACAAATCCATCGACGGTGGCGACAGCTGGAAAAAACTCGAAGGCGGCCTGCCTGAAATGATCGGCAAGATCGCGGTCGATGTGTCGGCCAGCAACCCCGACCGGGTTTATGCCCTGATCGAGTCGGAACCCAAAAAAGGCGGTCTGTGGCGCAGCGACGACGCCGGTGAAACCTGGTCGTTGATCAACGGTCACCGCGTGCTGCATACGCGCGCCTGGTATTACATCCACCTGACCGCCGACCCGGTGGATGACAATACTGTCTACGTGATGAACGTGCCGATGATGAAGTCGGTCGACGGCGGTAAATCCTGGGAAAAAATAAAGACCCCGCACGGCGATCATCATGACCACTGGATCAACCCCAGCGATAACAACAATATGATCAACGCGAACGACGGCGGTGCAACCATCACTTTCGACGGCGGTAAGACCTGGTCGAGCATCATGAACCAGCCCACGGCGCAGTTCTACCGCGTCTCGACCGACAACCTCGAGCCCTTCCGCATCTATGGCGGTCAGCAGGACAACACCACCGTCGCGATCGCAAGCGAAAGTGATTACGGCGGTATCGGCGTCGAGGATTACTACGACGTGGGCGGGGGTGAGAGCGCCCATATTGCTTTCGATCCGGACAACCCGAACCTGGTTTACGCCACTACCATCAACG
>DATCZY010000372.1:0-2345 GCA_036525655.1 Lysobacterales bacterium
CCATGGGCGCCGACAGGGCCATCCAGATAAAAGCCGATGCGAAACAACAACCCCTGACCATTGCACGCACTTTTCTCAAGGTGATTGAAAAAGAGCAACCGGGCCTGGTTTTACTGGGCAAACAGGCCATTGACGGCGACAACTCGCAAACCGCGCAGATGCTGGCCGCCCTTTGGGATCGTCCGCAGGCTTCCTTTGCTTCAAAGGTCAAGCTCGAGGGCAATACCGCCACCGTGGTTCGCGAGGTGGATGCCGGCCTGGAAACCATCGAGGTCGATTTGCCTGCGGTTATTTCCGTGGACCTGCGTCTTAATGAACCGCGTTTTGTGAAGTTGCCTGACATCATGAAGGCCAAGCGGAAACCGCTGGATGTCATCGCCATGGAAGAACTTGGCGTGAACGCAGAGAACGACCTGCAGATATCACACTACACGCCACCGCCTGCGCGCAGCAAGGGCATCATGGTCGAGGACGCGGCACAACTGGTCGCCGAACTTAAAAACCGCGGACTGGTATGAGAGAACAATTATGAGCAGAACATTAATCATTGCAGAACATGACGGCAAAACCCTCAACCCGAGCACCGCGAAATGCGCGAGCTGCGCAGCGGCCATTGGCCATGCCTTCGACATCGTTGTCATCGGCGCAGCCGTTAACGAAATCGCTGCCGAAGCGGCATCCATCGAAGGCGCGGGCACCGTATTTGCCGTAGACGCCGAACACCTGGCCCACCCATTGGCCGTCAACCACGCCGCGGAAGTGCTTGCCCTGGCAGACGCCTACAGCCATATCCTGGGTCCATCGACCACCTATGGCAGGGACCTGATGCCACGCATTGCTGCGCTCCTTGGGGTCAACCAGGTCAGCGACATTTCGGCCGTTGAAGACGCTTACCATTTCAAACGTCCTATTTACGCCGGCAATGCCATCGTCGATGTCCACGCGCCTGAAAACGCCAAAATGGTCGCGACCGTCCGTGTCGCTTCATGGAAGGCTACCGGCAATGGCGGCAGCGCCGCAGTTGAGAGCCGACCGGCCAGTTCTGGCGCCAGCACACACAGCCGTTACATCAAGCTCGAATCAGGCGGCGGCGAACGCCCCGACCTGCAGACCGCGGCCCGTGTTGTCTCCGGTGGGCGCGCTTTGGCCAGCAAGGAGAACTTCGAACTGATTTACGACCTCGCCGATCTAATTGGCGCCGGTGCAGGCGCTTCCCGCGCCGCAGTTGATGCGGGTTACTGCCCGAACGATATGCAGGTGGGTCAAACCGGAAAGATCATCGCCCCGGACCTTTACATGGCTTTCGGAATCTCGGGCGCCATCCAGCACATCACCGGGATCAAGGACGCCGGCACTATCGTTGCCGTCAACAAAGACGCGGATGCGCCGATTTTCGAGGTTGCGGATATTGGCCTGGCCGCCGACCTGTTCACCGTGATCCCGGAGTTGAAGAAGTTACTGGCTTGAATCATCACGCAGAAGAGCGAACAGGAAAAGCATGAGCCAAGCCCTCTGGTCACCGACACCCCGGCGTGTACAGCAGGCCAACATCGGTCGCTTCATGCAACTGATCCGGCAGGAGCGGCATCCGGGTGTCGTCGACTATCAGAGCCTGTACCGTTTTTCGATTGATTCGCCCAAGGCTTTTTGGCGCGCGGTCTGGGAGTTTGGCGGCGTCATAGGCACTGCAGGCCGACGCACGGTTGAAGACTTCGAGCGCATGCCGGGTGCGCAATGGTTTCCGGACGCCAGCCTTAATTTTGCAGAGAATTTGTTGCGTTACCGGGATGACAGGACCGCCCTGTCGTTTACATCGGAAACCGGGCTGAAAAACCGGCTGACGTATCAGCAGCTATACCGCCAGGTAGCCGGCATTGCATCCGCCTTACGCGAGTCCGGGGTCGGACCGGGTGACCGGGTTGCCGGCTACCTGCCCAATCTGCCGGAGACCATTATCGCCATGCTGGCTGCAACCAGCATCGGCGCCATCTGGTCGTCCTGTTCACCTGACTTTGGAATAAACGGCGTTGTCGACCGGCTTGGCCAGATCGATCCGAAGGTCCTGTTCTGCGCCGCAGCATACAGCTACAACGGCAAACAGCACGACTGCCTGTCGAAGGTGCGGGAAATTCAAAAGCGCATCAAGAGTATTGAAAAGATCGTGGT
The DNA here is from genome assembly GCA_036525655.1 of Lysobacterales bacterium. GTDB lineage: Bacteria > Pseudomonadota > Gammaproteobacteria > Xanthomonadales > SZUA-36 > SZUA-36. Next base: position 2,167 of record DATCZY010000372.1, read on the forward strand.
TATACCCTTCATCGCCGGGGACCCGGATCTTGCAGTTTTGAATGACGCGGAGACTTGGGAAACTTTCAGCCATAGCCACGCCACCGAAATTGAATTCACACAACTGCCTTTCAATCATCCGGTCTACATCCTGTATTCGTCCGGCACCACCGGTGTACCCAAGTGCATTACCCCCGGCG
>DATCZY010000373.1:0-3693 GCA_036525655.1 Lysobacterales bacterium
CTGAAGTGGAATTTAACGAGGATGGCGCCGTTATCCATTGCCTGATTGAGGCGGTGTTGACCCGGCGTTCTTTTCCAATTTCGTGGCGTGATTTGAAGAATAGCGACGATTGGATCAGCGGATGGCAATGAAAAAACAAGCCCATATCAAGGCTGTTTACAGCTACAAATGTTCAAGCAACTGACTTAAATCAATTTTTACAATCATTTTTGAGAATAGCATGGCTCACCAGGATACGTTTTCAGCAATTGCCTGGACCAGGTAATTGGGGGTTTGGGGCTGGGATGTTTTTTTCTCCACGCCACGCGGGATTAAAACCATGCGAATAAAAGATATTCTTGAAGAAAAAGGCACCGAGGTCGTGACGATCGACGCCGGTCAGACAATTCATGCCGCCATCGTCAAATTGAACCACCATGGCATAGGCTCCTTGATCGTCACGGGGGAAGGCGGGCACATTGCCGGTATCGTCACGGAACGGGACATTCTGAAAAGCTGTGGTGCCAGTTGCTCGCACCTGCAGACACCACCGCCACGGGAACCGGAGGCCTGCCCGTTCCTGATTCGGGACATCATGACGAAAGACGTTGTCATCGGCGTTCCGGACGACGACCTGAACTACGTCATGGGTGTCATGACGAAACATCACATCAGGCACCTGCCGATACTCGATCACGGCAAGCTGGCGGGTATCATCTCCATCGGCGACCTGGTCAATGCGCACTTTGAGGAAAATGTATTTGAGAGCAGGACCCTGAAGGATTATGTGCACGTCTGGGGGCGTTCGCATTTGTAAGTAGGGGGGGAAGGTGCCAGTCGCGCGGGCATAATACCGCCCGGGCGAACTTGCCGGTTTAGCGTTTAGACGGGTCCCGCCATTTTTCCAACAGGCTTATAAACCCCGGCTCATTGCGTATCGGATCCATGTGCCTGTCCAAAACTATCAGCACAAAACCGGGGTCGCCGATATCCCATGCGTGTTCGAGCGCGTCGAGCGCTTTTTCCGCTTGCCCCCACTGGGCGTAAACCTGGGCGTACTGGTACGTCGCCAATTCCCCCTCGGTGACGACCAGCTCATCCAGGTATTGCTGGGCCTTTTCCTGGTCACCGAGCTTGTTATAGGCGACAGCCAGGCCACTTAGCCTTACATGATTGAGCGGCTCTTTTTCTAATAGCCCGATGGCTCTTTCGATATCACCTTCTTTCAGCATCCAGCAATTGCCGAGCCGGCCATAAAAGCGGCTCGCTTCGGGAACGAGGTTTAATGCCCGCTCTGTTACCTCTGCGGTTTCTTCACACTGGCCCAGCATGTTGTACGCGGTCGCGACATTGTTGAGAGACCTCATCCCCAAGGGGTCGCGCGCCTGGGCCTCGAGCGCATATTCCAGCGCTTCGTCAAAACGGCCCACCAATACCGTCAAAGCCGACAGTTCATTCAGTGCATCGACGTCACCCGGGTTTAAAGCCAGGGCCCTGTTGATGGCTGCCTCCGCCTCTGCCCATTGCATTTCAATGACGCCCACGCGTCCCATCGCAAGGTGGCTTTCCGGCAGGTTTGGATCCATGGCGATCAGTTTTTCAGCGAGTTGGCGCAATTGAATGGCGCCATCTTTGAAATCAATAGCGCCTGCTCGATGCCTGAAATTGAGCACGCTGAATTGTCCATACCACGCGAGTGTGAAATTCGGATCGAGATCCAACGCATGCTGAAACAACTGTTCAGCCACATTTTGTGTTTTAACATCGTCCCGATCTCGCAAAAACAGGTAGCGGCCCTGCAAATACGCCTCGTAGGCCTGTGTATTGGTGGTATCGGTATGCACCAGGCGGCCATCTGAATCACCCAGCAGTGTTGCGCTGAGCGCACTGGCAACGCGCGTTGCGATCTCTTCCTGGATGGCAAAAATGTCGTCCAGTTCGCGGTCGAACGTGTCCGACCACAGGTGGTATCCATCCTCCGCCTTGATCAGCTGCGCGGTGATACGCACCCGGTTTTGCGCCTTCCTGACACTGCCCTCGAGGATATGCGCAACCCCGAGAGTCTGCCCTATTTCGCGCAGGTCGGTGTTCTTGCCCTTGAACGCGAATGAAGACGTACGCCCGGTCACCTTCAGCTCCTTGATTCGCGCGAGCGAGTTGAGCAACTCCTCGGTCAGGCCATCGGAAAAATACTCGTTTTCCTCGTCACCGCTCATATTTACAAAGGGCAGCACGGCGATGGATTTATCCGGCTGCGCTACCACTTGTGGAACCGCATCGGAGACCTGCTTTGCTTCCTCGGTTAGCGCCTGGGTTTCGACGATGAGTTCCTGCTTTGCCGCCTCGATCAGCGCGGCCTCGCGTGACGCGTTGAGCACGAACTTGTCAACCACGAAATACCCAAGCGCCAGTACCAGTATGCCGACGATGGCATTGTTGAGTTTCTGGCCGGTGACCGTGGTGATCGATTGTGATCGGTCGACCTCGCTTTCGCGCTTGAGCCCCTCGGGTGTCATCTCGAAGGCCCAGGCAAAAAACAGCACGAACGGCAGACCGGTCGCCAGCAATACCAGCAAGGTTTTCATCACCCAGTCGGGTGTGCCAAAACTGTCGAAAATGAGCTGTAATACCTGCGCCACCAGCCAGGCAACCACCACGTAGGCGACACCAACCTTGAAGACGTTACGGCGCTTGAGTTCGTTGAAAAATGACAATGGCTGGCTTCTTGATGACCGTTATTGCCACTAAGCATAGTTGCTCGGGCAGCAAATGCCAAAACATCATTTGTATCCGCCCACCCGGACCATCCGAAGAGTCGCTGCTCCTGTCTTATTTTTGAATTGTCCTATACTGATGATGACGGCCCTGCCACCGGCATACCCCGCTGGAAGGGTCCACTTAAAACAACAATCGAAGGATAAAACAATGCAAAATATTGATCGCCTGTTCGTGCTGACCGGTCTGGTATTTCTGTTGGTAGGTATGGCGTTCGGGCTGAAAATGTCCGCGACGATGGATTTCTCTCTGCATGGCCTGCATGCGCATCTGAACCTGCTGGGCTTTGTGCTGATGACGCTTTTCGGCCTTTGTTATCGAGCCTGGCCGAGGATGAAGGAAGGCAAGCTGGCAACGGTCCATTATTTGTTGCACACCGTGTGCGTAGGTGTCGCGCTGACATTGCTTTATTTCTTATTGACCAATCCCGAACTTGGTCCAAAGATCGGCCCGGTCATGAATTCATTCCTGGGCGGCGCCTATGCGGGTGTATTACTGTTTGCTTACCTGGTGTTTACACGTACCGGGGACTAGCAACCCGCCGGGTTCAAAATGATCGACTCGACCTTGCCCGGTTGGGCCTGATAGGCTAAGCACGTTCGAAAAAGCCCAGCCCGGAGGACGGATATATGTTTGCACGTCTAGCACTTTCAATGTCTTTGCTGTTTTTGTACTCAAGCGGTCTCAGTGCTGACCCGGTGACACCCAGGGTCAGCGAGTGGCGGCAGTCGCATGAGCAGCAGATCGTGGACCGGTTTGCCGGACTGCTCAGTATTCCCAACGTCGCCTCGGACAAAGCCAACATCGACAGGAATGCCCTCCACATCGGGCAAATGCTGGAAGAAGCGGGTATGCGCGTGGAGCTGCTGGAACTGGAAGGCAGCAACCCGGTCGTTTTTGCGGAAAGGAAATCGTCCGGAGCAACCCGGACCATCATGA
>DATCZY010000374.1:0-4398 GCA_036525655.1 Lysobacterales bacterium
AGCACCGCGCACTACCTCCAGCAGGCGCATGATGTTGGCCGGACTGAAAAAGTGCATGCCCACGACATCCTGCGGCCGTGAGGTCGCCTGTGCAATTTCGTCGAGATTGAGCGTGGAGGTGTTGCTCGCGAGTATGGCGCCCGCTTTACAGACCTCGTCGAGACGTTTGAAAATCTCTTTTTTGACCGCCATGTTTTCATACGCGGCTTCGATGACCAGGTCCACGCCAGCGAGATCGGGGTAGTCCGTGGTCGGTATGAACAACTGCATCAACGCCTCGAACTGCGCTTCGCTCATGCGACCCTTGTCCACGCCGCGCCTGTAGTTGGCGCGTACCACCGCCATACCACGTTCGATCGCCGCGGCATCCACATCGACCATGTGCACGGGTATGCCCTTGTTGGCGAAATTCATCGCGATACCGCCACCCATCGTGCCGGTGCCGATCATGGCGATGCTCTTGATATTCCGTACGGGTGTATCGCGGTCCAGGCCCGTGACTTTGGCGGCTTCGCGCTCGGCAAAAAAGACGTGTCTCAGGGCGATGGATTCAGGTGAAACCAGGCAGGCGTTGAAAAGCTCGCGTTCACGTTTCATACCCTGTTCAAAATCGAGCTCCACCGCCGCCTGCAAGGCAAGGATAATGCGTTCGGGGGCAAAATAACCGCGCGTTTTGCGCGCATTGGCAAGCCTGAATTCATCGAAATAATGATCCGGCAGCGAGGCGGGATCGACGCGCCTATCACACAAGCGGCGTAAGGGTGCGTTAGAATCCAGCAGTTTTTCGGCAAACTTGATCGCTTCGCTCAAAAGGTCACCCTCGACCACGTGATCAACGGCGCCTGACGCGGCGGCTTTCGCGGCACCCACCGGATCACCCGACATGATCATCGCGAGCGCGGCCTCGACACCGATCAGACGCGGCAGTCTCTGCGTGCCGCCCGCACCCGGGAGAAGACCCAGCTTGACCTCGGGCAACCCGACACGGGCGTCGGACTTTGCGATACGGTAATGACACCCCAGGGCGATCTCGAAACCACCACCCAGCGCGGTGCCATGGATGGCCGCCACCACCGGTTTCGGACTGGCTTCCAGCGCCGCCACGACTTCCGGCAGGTGCGGCGCGACCGGTGGTCGGCCAAATTCGCGTATGTCAGCACCGGCAATAAATGTGCGGCCCGCGCAAATGAGTACCATGGCCTCCACGGTCTCATCGTCAATCGCCGTCTGCAGTGCCTGCATGATGCCCTGGCGCACCGGGTGTGACAGCGCATTGACCGGTGGTGAATCGATCTCGATGACCGCGACCCGCCCCATGGTTTTTAACTGCACAACTTCGCTCATGACAATCGTCCTTTTTTGGGCCCGGGGGATGCATTAATTATCGTCCAGGCGTATATCCTTGCCGCCGGCGCAACGCGTCTTCGGTTATTATGGCAGGGCATATTGATACAGCACCATTCATTCTTCAAGCAGGGAATCAAAGTGACTGATAGCGATACATTCAGACAGCAGACAAGAGACTGGCTGGAAGCCAATTGCCCCGAATCCATGCGCCACCCCTACCGCAACGAAGCCGACGCCTGCTGGGGCGGCAGACATTTTAAGTTCCAGAGCGAAGACCAGAAAAACTGGCTCGAAAGAATGGCCGCCAAAGGCTGGACCGTGCCGACCTGGCCGGTGGAGTACGGCGGTGGCGGTCTTGACAGCGAACAGGCCAAGATGCTCCGCGAAGAATTGAGCCGCATCAAGGCGCGTCCACCCATCGAGAGCTTTGGTATTTCGATGCTGGGCCCGCCGCTTCTGAAATTCGGCAGCGAGGAACTCAAACGTCAACACCTGCCACCGATCGCCCGTGGCGAAATTCGTTGGGTCCAGGGTTACAGCGAGCCCAACGCCGGTTCCGACCTGGCCAGCCTGCAGATGCGCGCCGATGACATGGGGGACCACTTCATCGTCAATGGCTCCAAGATCTGGACCTCTTACGGCGATATGGGTGACTGGATGTTCTGCCTGGTGCGGACCGACTTTACCGCCAAAAAGCACGAGGGTATCAGCTTCGTGATGTTTGACATGGATACCGAGGGTGTTTCAACCCGGCCGATCAAACTCATCAGCGGCAAATCGCCGTTCACGGAAACTTTCCTGGAAAATGTCCGGGTCGAAAAAAACCAGGTGATCGGCAGGATCAACGACGGCTGGACCATCGCCAAATACCTGCTAACGCATGAGCGTGAGATGATCGGCGGCGCCGGTCTGTCGCGCTCAGGCGGGGTGCCGGTCAGCAAAACGGCGCTTGATATGCTGGGCACGGTCGACGGAATATTGGGTGACACCATGCTCAGGACGGACATCGCCCGTTATGAAATCGACGAGCGCTGTCTTGCCTTGAGCATAGAACGCGCCCGCGACGAGGTTAAGGCCGGTGTCAGCCTCGGGGCCGCCGCTTCGATGTTCAAGTACTACGGAACCGAACTGAACAAACGGCGCTTCGAACTGCTGATGTCGATCTCGGGTGGTGAGGCGCTTGACTGGGACGGCGGCGCCAACGGCGATGGCTTCCTGCCCAAGTCATGGCTGCGCAGCAAGGCCAATTCCATCGAGGGCGGTACGTCCGAAATCCAGTTGAACATTGTCGCCAAGCATTTGCTTGGCCTGCCAGGATGAGGGCAGGAACATGACACTCGTATTAAACGAAGAACAACAGATGCTACGCGACTCGGCGCGCGATTTCCTCAAGGGACGCGCACCTGTCAGTCACCTGCGCAGCCTGCGCGATAGCGCCAATGCAGAGGGGTTTTCCCGCGAAATCTGGTCTGAAATGACTGAAATGGGCTGGCCGGCAATCCTGGTACCGGAACAATACGGCGGTCTCGATTATGGCTTTAGCGGTATCGGCCTGGTGCTGGAGGAATGCGGCAGAACGCTTACACCCAGCCCATTGCTGTGTTCCGCGATGATGGGCGCAGCGGCGATCGTAAAGGCCGGCTCGGCACAGCAGTGCGAAGCCATACTGCCCGGTATCGCGGGCGGCGAACGCCTGCTGGCGCTGGCGGTTGATGAAACACCGCGGCACGCACCGCACTCGGTGGAAACGCGTGCAGATGAAGATGGCGTGGGCTACCGGATCAACGGCAGCAAGGTATGCGTCGCCGATGGTCACATCGCCGATACGTTCATCGTCAGCGCCTGGACCGGCGGCGGCGTATCGCTGTTCCTGGTGCCGGCGGATGCCAGCGGCGTTAAAATCGAACCCTACCGGATGCTTGATACCCACTTCGCCGCCCACGTCACCTTTGACCGGGTCGAAGTGGGTGAACAGGACCTGCTGGGGCCATTGAACGGTGGCCTCCCCATATTGGATTGCATCCTCGATGTCGGGCGGGCGGGTGTTTCCGCCGAGCTGTTGGGTATTGCCCAGGAGGCTTTCGAAAGGACCGTTCAATACCTGAAAGAACGCAAGCAGTTCGGCGTTCTGATTGGCAGTTTCCAGGCCCTCCAGCACCGCGCCGCGCACCTGTTTACCGAGATCGAAATGTGCAAATCGCTGGTCATCAAGGTTTTGCAGACGCTGGATGAACAGGCCGACGGTGATGCCGAACTGGTCAGCCTGACAAAAGCAAAACTGTGCGAAACCGCACACCTGGCGACCACCGAAGCCATCCAGATGCACGGTGGTATCGGCATGACCGATGAGTTCGATATCGGCTTCTTCCTCAAACGTTGCCGGATACTGGAGAGTCTCTACGGTGACAGCTATTACCACCTTGACCGCTTCGCACGGCAGAGGGGTTACTGAATGCAATGAGCCCGGTGGCGCTGCGCTGCCGGTCTGTTAAACATACAACGTGACGGGAATTGGTTATGGAATTGGGTATGTCAGAGCGGGTGCGTCCACTGGTCGAAGCAGTCAGGGAATTCATCAGCGAACGGGTGGTTCCGGTCGATGGCGAATTTCAGCGGGAAGTGGAAAAGGGTGACCGTTGGACCCTGACCGGCCGCCAGGTCGAAATCCTCGATGATCTGAAGTCGGCGGCACGCGCGCAGGGCCTGTGGAATTTCTGGCTGACCGACAGCGAGCGCGGCTATGGTCTCAGTACCGTTGAGTACGCCTACCTGGCGGAGGAAACCGGCCGTGCCCACCTCGCAGCCGAGGCCTTCAACTGCAGCGCACCGGATACCGGCAACATGGAAGTGCTCGAACGCTACGCCACCGCTGCGCAAAAGGACCAGTGGCTGGAGCCCCTGCTGGACGGCAGGATCCGTTCGGCATTCGCCATGAGCGAACCGGGTGTGGCCTCTTCCGATGCCACCAATATCAGCGCCAGCGCCGTGCTGGAAAATGGTGAATGGGTCATCAATGGGGAGAAATCATATATTTCGGGCGCCGGCGATCCG
>DATCZY010000375.1:0-7052 GCA_036525655.1 Lysobacterales bacterium
GAACAGTATTATTTAAACGACGAGCTCGCTGCTGACAGCAGCGCGGACGGCTCGATCATGATCGTCGTTGCAACCGATGCGCCACTGGGTGATCGCAACCTTGGGCGTTTGGCCAAGCGGGCCATCACCGGCCTGGCCCGCACCGGCGCCAGCATGACCAACGGCTCCGGTGATTACGTCATTGCATTTTCAACCGCCGACAGCGTCAGGCGCCGGGATGGCGAGAGCATGCAAACCACGACGGAACTATCCAACGACGCCGTGTCGCCCCTGTTCCAGGCGGTCGCCGAAGCCACGGAAGAGGCGATCTACAATTCATTGTTACGGGCTGAAGATGTGAGCGGGCACCAGGGTGAGATTAAGGCGCTGCCGGTCGATAAGTTGAAACTGTTGCTGCAAAAGTAAAACGGGAAGCCCATGCCGGCCAGCGTTCAGGTTTCTGTTCAGGGTCGGTCGCGATTGACATCAGGCAGTCCAATGCGCAGCAGGATATCCTTGAAGCGTGGTTCGTCACGCAGTGACTCGAAACGGGGAAAGACGTTTATGTTGACCAGCCACCCGTCACGTTCGATTACCGCCTGCTCCAACCAGTGCAGCGCATCTTCATTTTTGCCGAGTCCTTCATAAACATATGCGATCAACAAGGGTGGAGCGTACCCGGGGTTTGGCGGCTCCCTGACGCTCTCGAGTTTCTCCAGGGTGGTCAGGGCCTGTACCTCATCACCTGACTTGGCAAAGGCATAGGCCAGCACGGCCAGGGTCGGAGGCATGGCGTTGGAGAGTTCAACCGATTGGCCAAGTTCTTCAATCGCCTCTTCAAAACGCCCCTGCAACAGATGGATGAGACCCAGGTTCCAGTGTGCAGCCACGAAGTTTGGGTCCATGGCAAGCATTTCTTCATCTGTCTGGATCGCCTCCTGGTACCTCCCCAGCGTTACGTAACTGAAGGCGACCAGGTTCATGAGGGGAAGCGACAAGGGGTCGAGAGAAAGCGCGTGTAAAGCTGAGTTGAGTGCCGCTTCCGGATCAATGGTTGCCAGGTATTCGGCATAGGCCCAGTGTGACAACGAAGCGTTCGGACTGTACTTCAGCGCCAGCAGAAGGGTATCGCGCGCACGGTCCCAATCCCATTCGTAAACCAGCCAGGCCATACCCCGGGCGACGAGCGCTTCTGAAGATTCCGGATCCAGTGCAAGGGCAGTTTCCGCTTCCATGATGGACAGGGGGAAAGCTTCGCGGGGTGGCATGATTCCAAAATAGCCCGAGAAACTATAGGCGTTCGCCAATCCGGCATGCGGCGGCGCGTAACCGGGGTCTGCGGCGATCGCCTTTTGAAACTCCTCAATGCTTTTCTGGAAGCCCCCCGTGTCCAGGCGTGCCCAGTAGTAGCGGCCTTTCAGGTAGTGGTCGTGTGCTTTCTGATTGTTGGTGGCTGGCATAGCAAACTGCCTGTCGACCTGGGGTGTGAGTTGGATCTGGAGAGCGCCGACGATGGCCCGGGTGATCGTCTCCTGCAGGGCCAGCACGCTCTCCAGTTCGTAGTCGTAGGATTCAGACCAAAGGTGGTAACCATCTCCCACGTTGATAAGTTGGGCAGTGATGCGGACGCGATCCTTTTCACGCCGAACGCTTCCCTCCAGCACGGTCCTGACGTTCAGGTGTTTACCGATTTCACGAATATCACGATTTGCCCCCTTGAAGACAAAAGCCGATGTTCTGGCAGTAACATGCAGTCCATTGACCTTTGCCAGGGCTCCTATCAATTCCTCGGTAAGACCATCGCTGAAATACTCGTCATCGGGGTCAGCACTCATGTTCGCAAATGGCAGCACGGCAATCGATTTATCGGGCAAAGCTAGCTCTTTTTGGCTCTCGAGCGCCTGCCGGGCACCGGTTCTTGCCGCCGTTTCTGCAATTTCGACAACCCGCTCAGGCTCGAGTACAAACTTGTCAACGGCGAAATAACCCAGTGCCAGCGTCAGTAACACGATGATGATACGATCCAGTTTCTTGGCTGGTTGATGGGTGAGCGTTACCGAGTGGTCGATATCTTTCTCGAGCCTTAGTCCTTCGGGTGTCAGTTCGTATAGCCACGAAAAGAGCAGTGCCAGCGGGAACCCAATAGTCAACAGGGTGACAACCAAGCGGATCGACGCATCGGAAAGCCCATAAATCGGAAAGAGAGTTTGTACTATCTCGACTAGGAGCCATGCGCCGGAAAGGTATGCGGCAGCAACGCGAAAAACATTACGGCGCTTGAGTTCCTTAACAATGGACATTGGCGGATTACCACGTTTATTGTTGTGTACTAGCCTACACCGTTCGTATAGTTGAGGCCAACAAGGAATCTTTGGCGCCATTGACGATGAATTCGTGCCCGAATGGCGCACAGAGAACTTCAACGGTTTTGGTGAGTGAGCCTTTCATTATTGGTTTTTGAAAACCGCTTATTTTGCGGTGATCCTCCCATAGCGTATATTGCAGTTGGCCCCGCGAGATGCACCGGATGACAGGATGGCTAATAAAACCTGGTTAAAAAGGATTGCCTTTACTGCCCTGGCGGCAGAACTGGCCTATGTCATATTGTTCAACCTGGCTTTGCAGTTGCCGCTGACCCGGACTTTCATCAACCAGATCAGACCCGACAAGTTCTCTATCACCTGGGAAAAAGCCTGGACCTTGTACCCGTTCCGATTTCATTTCAGAGATGCTTCGGGTCATGGCCAGTCCAGATCACAGCAATGGGAGTTTGAAACACAAGCCGTTTCAGCATCCATCGATGTACTGCCCCTGTTTTTCAAACGGGTCTGGATCGATCGTGTACGGTTGTCGGATACCCGCTATTACCAGCGACCAAGACTCAAACCGGACAAGGACTACGATGGGCTTATCCCGTTCTACCCACCGATCAGCGGACATGAAATTGCGGATGCGGACACTACGCCAAAGAAGACGAAGCGGCCGTGGCACGTTGACATTGAAGATATCAGGCTTGACGGTGAATACCACTACTGGGTCCACCGGCTAAGGGGTCAGGCGCGTGGCACACTGCGGGCCGATCTCGATGTGGTCACACGTGGCGGCTTGTTTTCTATAACCGTTCCGCAAATCGAGCTCGAACTTGACCGTCACTTTTCATGTGAGTCGCTGGAATTGTTTGAGCACGGTGTGATTTCCGGTGGCCTGGCGTTTGCACCTTTTATACCCAGGGAAAACAAGGGCAGCGGGATATTGAGGTTCCTGCAGATTGATGCTGACCTGGCTGTCGACATTAACAACCTGGATTTCATTGACCCGTTGATCAGTAAATACAAGCACCTGCTGATAAGCGGGACGGGGTTTATCAATGGTCACCTGCACATGGAAGCGGGCAGGGCGCTCGCCGGTACCGATCTTTCGGTCGATGCCGACAATCTTAATGTAAACCTGGTTTCACACGAGATAAGCGGTAACGGCGCGTTATGGATCAAGGCCAGCGAGGAACCCGGCAACCGGCTTGATCTCGATGTTCGCTTTAACGACATGGTGGTCAAGCAGGCGGGCGGCACCCAACCCCTGTTGACCGGACAGGGACTGGTGCTAATCGGTACTTCGGACAACACACTGACACCAGCCGTTACTGACGATACGAACGCCGAAGCCAGCGGGCTTAAAAATAAATTGCTGCAGGCCGAGCTCGAATTAAAGATTCCGCCCGCCCGCGTTGCTGACATGTCGGTATTCAATTATTACATTCCGCCGGGTGCACCGCTGTCATTTACCAGCGGAACAGCCGAGCTGGAAGCAGACATCTCGTTGACACGGGAGACCACTGGTGGGTTTTTGCGCTTGCAGGCCAGGGACATGCAGGCACAGGTTGATGAACAATCGATCCGTGCTGATTTCAGTGCCGACATTGCAGTGGTGGACGGTACGCTCGGTGAGTTGACGCTCGATATCAGCGGATCCGAGTTACGTCTTGATAATGTCAAGGTGGTCGGTGACAAGGAAAGCTTCAACGAGAAGGACTGGGCTGCCACACTCACGTTACTGCAAGCGGAGACCGTCTTGTCCAGTCCGTTTCGCCTGAAGACCGATGCCAGTATACATATGACCGATTCGAGGCCGATCGTGGCGATGCTGGGAAATCAGAAAGACAGGCCCAAATGGGTAAAAAACACGCTCACGATCGAAGATGTCAACGGCACCATGGCCCTGGATTTTGTGAACCCCAGGCTGACTATCCCAACGGCGTCCATGGACTCAAACAATATCGAGCTTGGCGCCAAGGCGATTATCGACAAAAACCTGCGTAGCGGCATGATCTACGCACGCTACAAAAAACTGGATATTGTCGTGAAGATCGCAGACGGTAAAAAGAATATCGACCTGCTTCGGGCCAGGCGCAAGTTCAACGAGTATCAACTGCCCGGTGAGATTAAATAGATTTTCGCCTGGGATCGGACTTGACCCACCCGAACGATGTAACACGCGAAGCAGTCTACGACGCCAGCTTATATTTCCCGGATTCTCCACCCGCAACCCTTCTGACATGTTGTGTAAAACGCCCTTGAGGAATATGCTTTAAGGGTGAGATTTCAATAAAATCTATTCACCTGGATTGACGAGGGATCACTATGAAAACACGTAAACTCCTTCTGTTTTTGTCTTTTCTGTCAGTGTTCCTGGCCACCGACGCACTCGCCTATGACTGCAGTGGGCTGCCGGTTTGGAAGCGCCAGGCTTTCTACCTGGAGGGTGACAAGGTCCAGTACCAGGAAGTCGCCTATGTGAACGTTGCCGCGACCTCAAAACGCGATACGCCTGACCCTGCCGGCGACTATCCGTGGGAAGTTCTTGGCGCCTGTGAGACCGCCGGTGGTGGCGGAGGAAGTGGCGGCGTAGACCCGCAGGCCATGTCCATCTACGGTGTTTGGCATTGCGGCAACAGCTTCTGCGATTGGAGCCAGGTACGCGACATGGAAGAATTCGACCGCGCCAATCACTGGATCATCGACAGCGATGGCAGCCCCGCGGTTAATCTCGTCGTCCTGAGTTTCCTGAAACCGATGGAGCTTCTGCTCCAGACCGATGTCAGCCCCTTCGCGCAAGGCATTCCGGTGGGTATGACGCCGGCAGTGGTCGAGTACTTCAAGGCTCAGGGCATCCTGGTGTTGCTGTCCATGGGCGGTGTTACCTATACCGATTCCTGGAACGAGGCGCTGGTTACCGATCCCGAGGTGCTCGCCCATAATGCCGTTCTGGCGCTTAATACGCTGGGTGCCGACGGGCTGGAAATCGACTGGGAGAATGGCACGCCGAGCGAGGCCGAACTGGCCGGTATGGACACGTTCATCGACACCTACAATGCATTAACCGATGCCGTGCTGACGCTCGACCTGGCGGTCGGTTCGCGCTACCTGCAGGAACTGAGCCGTCGCGCGGCGCAGGATTGGCTGCCAAACAACAAGATCGACTATATCAACGCGATGGTGCCACGTGGCGAACCGTCCACCGATCAGTGGCAGGAACATGTCGATGGCAAGCTCAACTACAATCCCCCGATTCTGCCAAAGGCGCCTGCGAAGATCGCCGTCAGTATGTGGCTGACAGACAGCCGCAGGCCGAATGCTAATTGTGTTGATTTCGATAACTCCTCGCAGCTTGCGAAGTCTGAGTACGTGCGCACGGTGCTGCCCAACGGTGCGGGCGAGACGCATGGTTTTCTCGGCTACATGTTTTGGGCCGCTGAATGTCCGGCGACGCGCAACGTCTGCACCACACCACCGAACGGTTGTGAAGGTGGTATGGGCGCGGGCGCGGCACATTTTAAAATACAGCCGCTGGATTTTTCAGCCCTGCGGGAGAATTGATCACCACCGGCCGCCCTGGATATTGTCGGATTCCTCTTGAGTTTCCGTTAACTCAAGACTGGGTATGTCTTTAACCTCGGGTTTTGCTGAAAAATAGAAGTTCAGGGTTAATCGGAAGGCCGCCCAGTGACGGCCTTTGCTAAATGGACTATCAATTATCCCTGCCCCCCGTAGCGTTTGTTTACTGTCCTTGTCCATGCGTTCGAGAGCAATGCCCCTGACGAAAATCAATCAACCCGGGCAAATTGATTCAACACTAAAGAATCTGAAATAGTGCTCGGTTCAGCGGGGACATCGATTGCGATGCGATCATTTCGACCCGTTAAAGTTGAAAAGCGACGGCGGAGGGAGAATACTTAGAGTGCAGGGTTCCTGAAATGAAGTGCGTAACGAGGTGAGTTCAGGATTGAGAAATCAGTCGGCAATTTGCGCGCAGCAAGCAAGGAGAAGGTTCATGAGCAATACACCAAAACCAGTCAACCCGGAGCCCATAAGTTGCGAGGTATGTTTAAAGGAAGTTCCACGTTCAGAGGCTCACTTACAGGAGGCTGAGGACTACGTGATCGGTTTCTGCGGTTTGGAGTGTTATGAAGAGTGGATCAAGAAGGCAGATAGTGAAAAGGATCAGGGAGAACACGGGCAGCCGTAATTCTTTGCGAGCACGGAGAACACCCACACATTTTGAAACATAGCCACAGGATTTTTCAGTCCTGTATAAATAAGTCCTCCGGGTCGTCCTCCTGACTCCAGGCAGCGAAGGCGAAACCCGAGCTGTTGATCGCCACTTGTGTGTCTTGATCGTGTCTACGGAGTTTCTTAGCCACTCACTAACAGGGTCTATTACTGAAATCAGCCTGTTGTACAGCCGACTTGCGTGAGTAACTTGATAATTCTCTGGTCCTGGCGAATCAGGTCAAAGAACGGGTCGATGATTTCGTTATAGGCAACGATGTGCCTTATCCCAACCAATTCCCTTTCCTGGCGCCGCCGCACAACCAGGGCCAAAACCAACCTGACAGAATCTCCAGGGAGATTTCTCTTTTGTGATATTTTTAGTGCCCGATAAGTTTGCCCGTCAGAACCCATGAAGAACGGGGATGCCCGCAAAAGCGGCTGCAGGCGAAACTGGCGTTAATCAGGTTTGAATTAGAATTACCCAAGTAAATATTTTGGAAGAGTTCTCGGCTGTCCAGGCTCCCT
>DATCZY010000376.1:0-4082 GCA_036525655.1 Lysobacterales bacterium
TGTTTAACCATGCTGGAGCCCGATGCCACCGGGTTCAGCGCCGATTTGTCGGTTGAGACACTGGATAAAACCAGCTTGGGCAACCGCGGTCCGGGCGACCACGTCAACCTGGAGCTGGCCATGAGGGCGTCCGACCGCCTCGGCGGTCACATGGTGTCCGGGCACGTGGACGGTCTCGCCACGCTGATATCACGCACCGAAGACGCGCGGTCTGAACGTTTTCTGTTTGAAACCGATCGCAGCCTGGCGCGATTCATTGCGCCCAAAGGTTCCGTCTGCCTCGATGGCGTGAGCCTGACGGTCAACGAAGTCGATGATAATCGTTTCTCGATTTGCATCATTCCGCATACACTGACAGTGACGACGCTGGGTACCCTGTCCGCCGGCGAAGTTGTAAATTTGGAGGTCGATCTGATCGCCCGCTACCTGGACCGGCTGAGCCAATATGGCCGTCCACTCGAAAGCGACGAACAGGCCGTCTCACAAGGATAATAATAAGTATGAAATTGAATACAATTCCAGAACTCATCGAGGACATTCGTGCCGGGCGCATGATCGTGTTGATTGATGATGAGGACAGGGAAAATGAAGGCGACCTGGTGATGGCGGCTTCCATGGTGCGGCCTGAAGATATCAATTTCATGGCTCATCACGGCCGCGGATTGATCTGTATGCCGATTACCCGTGAACGTTGTGAACAGTTGAACCTGCTGCTCATGGTGAATAAAAATGAAAGCCGCTTCGCGACCAATTTCACGGTTTCCATCGAAGCGGCAGAGGGTATTACGACCGGTATATCGGCTTACGACAGGGCGCATACCATACGCACCGCGGCCCGGCCGGACGCGGGCCCGGCGAATATTTCACAACCGGGTCACGTCTTCCCGCTGATGGCTCAACCCGGTGGAGTTTTGACACGCGCTGGCCACACCGAGGCGGGCGTCGACCTTGCGATGTTGTCCGGGCTCGAGCCGGCCGCCGTCCTGGTTGAAATCCTCAACGAGGATGGCACCATGGCGAGGCGTCCGCAACTTGAGGCATTCGCGCAAAAGCACGATCTCAAGATCGGCACCATTGCCGACCTGATCCGCTACCGCCTCGAGACAGAACGTTCGGTTGAATGTCTTTGCAGCAGTGAGGTTGAAACCGATTTTGGCCCGTTCCGGCTGCTGACATACCGCGACAGTATCAATGATGAACTCCATCTTGCCTTGCTCAAGGGTGAGGTCGACCCGGCTAAACCCATGCTGGTGAGAGTCCACGTGCAAAATCCGCTGAGCGATGTGCTCGGCATCAAACGCGATGACTTTGGATTGCCGCTGAGGCTGGCCATGGCGGAAATCGCCCGGCAGGGTGAAGGCCTGTTGTTGGTGCTGGGTGGTCATGAGGATAACGACAGTCTTTTACGGCGCATCCAAAAACACCCCGAACCAAAGGTGATTTCAGGTGGTGACAGCCGGCGCTCCAGCGAATTGCGCACCTATGGTATCGGTGCACAGATCATCGTGGATATTGGTATCAGAAAAATGCGTGTTCTCAGCGCACCCAAACGCATGACCGGCCTGGCAGGTTTCGGCCTCGAGGTGGTTGAGTATGTTGGTGGTGACCATGACGCGGATGAGACGCACAAGGAATGACCGTTATGAAAGAATTCCCTTTAGAAATGCCTGCGCGTAAATGCAGCATCGCTCTCGTCGCCAGTGAGTTCAATCACTTTATCGTTCAGCAACTGGTGGACGGCGCAGTTGATGCCTTGCAAAGAAATGGCGTGACGCAGCAGGACATCAGCCTGGTCTGGGTGCCGGGCGCGTTTGAATTGCCGCTCGCCGCCGACGCACTGGCATCCCAGGGTCACCACGACGCCGTGATCGCGCTGGGTGCGGTTATCCGCGGCGGTACACCCCACTTTGATTATGTTGCCGGTGAATGCAGCAGGGGCCTGGCCAGCGTTGGGCTCAAACATGGCCTGCCGGTGATTTTTGGCGTATTGACGACCGATACCGTCGACCAGGCGCTTGAACGTGCGGGTTCCGGCGCGGGCAACAAGGGTTTCGATACCGCGGTTGCCGCATTGCAGATGATTTCCCTGATGGACCGACTCCATGGCTAATAGACCAGAAAACAGATTTGAATCCCGCAGTCGCGCCAGGCGCCGTGCGTTGCAGGCTTTGTACCAGTGGCACCTGACCGGTCTGGACGTCGGTGAGATACTTGCGCAGTTTCGTGAGGAACAGGATTTCAGCAATGTCGATACCGAGTTGTTTGCCACCCTGGTCAGAAAGGTCAGTACGGGTCAGGCCGCACTCGATGAAAAACTCGAGCCGTTTCTCGACCGTCCGATCAACCAACTGGATGTCATTGAACACGTGATCCTGAGCATCGGCGCCTACGAATTGCTCAACAGCCTTGAAGTCCCGCACCAGGTCGTCATCGATGAAGCGATCAACCTGGCAAAAATGTTCGGCGCCGAGCAGGGGCATAGTTTTATCAACGGCGTTCTCGACAAGGCGGCGAAGCAATGGCGCGACCCCGCTACTGCATTGCCTTTTAACCGGGCCTGAACCCATGAAGGAGTTTGAGCTGATTCGCCAGATTCAGCAGGAAACTTCCGTTGCTTATACGCCCGGTTTCGAGCATGGCGTCAAACTGGGTATCGGTGATGACGCGGCCGTGCTCGAAGTGCCCGCGGGCTGGCACCTGGTGGCGGCAACCGATACGCTCAATGCCGGCGTCCACTTTCCCGTTGACACCTCCCCCTTTGATATCGGTTACAAATGCCTGGCCGTCAACCTGAGCGATATGGCTGCGATGGGTGCGATCCCCCGCTGGGCCCTGCTTTCATTGTCATTGCCGGAAGCCGACCCCGAATGGGTGCACCGGTTCAGCGAAGGCTTCAGTTCACTGGCGCAGCCCTACGGCGTGACGTTGGTTGGTGGCGATACCACCAGCGGACCCATGTCTATCAGCCTGACCGCCCTGGGTATTATCGAGGCGGGCATGCAATTGACACGCGGTGGCGCAAAGCCGGGCGACCTGGTGGTCGTGTCGGGCACCACCGGCGGTGCTGCCCATGTGCTGGATATGTTGCGTGCGGGCAAAAGTGATATTGACCGGCAGGTGCTCGATCGTCCGCAACCGCGGGTCAGCCTCGGACGGGCTTTAACAGGGCATGCCAGCGCTTGTATCGATATCTCCGACGGCTTGCTGGCCGATCTCGGCCATGTGCTCGAGTCTTCGGCCTGCGGCGCCAGGCTGGATATTGATAAACTGCCGCAAAATGAAATGCTCGCCGGCCTCGATGAAGATCAAAAGAGACGCCACCAGCTAACGGGTGGTGACGATTACGAACTGCTGTTCACGTTGCCGCCCGCGCACGCCGGATGGCTTGGGGATTTGAGCCGGGAACTGGGTCTGCAGTTGAGTATCATCGGTGAAATCGAGGAGGGTGAAGGTATCCGTTGCCTCGCCAAAGATGGCTCGGTCTACCATGCGCCCGTCGCCGGTTTTGAACACTTCCGGCAAAAGCCATGAATTCACCTGGACACGACGGGCCAAAGCCGGCGCGCCCGGCCTTGAACAGCATCGTACTGGGGTCGCCATCGGGCTTCCTGGCCTTTGGCTTTGGTGCAGGTCTTTCACCGCTTGCACCGGGCACCATGGGCACCCTGGTGGCGATTCCATTCATCTTTATCCTGAAAAGCCTGGGAGGGCCGGGATTCTGGATTGCACTGGCTCTCTTGTTTCTGCTGGGAGTCCAGCTGTGCGGGCATGTCAGCCGTAAGCTGGGTGTTCACGATCACGGCGGTATTGTCTGGGATGAAATGGTGGGTTACTGGTTATCGGCCGCCTTTGTGCCATTGCAATGGCAGTGGCTGCTGGCCGCGTTTGTCCTGTTTCGCTTTTTCGATATCGTCAAGCCCTGGCCGATCCGTCAAATTGACAAAAAAGTGAGCGGCGGTTTCGGGATCATGATTGATGACGTCGTTGCGGCGTTGATTACCGTTGCCATACTGGCTGTCTTGCAATACTACTTCTGATTGACGTATCGCCGGTCCCGCTTTGCTATTGGGTGGTCGAATAAA
>DATCZY010000377.1:0-3856 GCA_036525655.1 Lysobacterales bacterium
TGTAGGGGCCACCTGCATCCACACTGATGTATTTGGCCTGTACGTCAGTCAGACGGGTTAGATTGGCGCCCACGCGCTGCAAGTGCAACCGCGCGACTTTCTCATCGAGATGCTTGGGCAGGACATAGACTTGATTGTCGTAACGTTCCGGATGCTTCCACAACTCTATTTGCGCCAGTACCTGGTTGGTAAACGAGGCTGACATGACAAAGCTCGGGTGACCCGTCGCACAGCCCAGGTTAACCAGGCGGCCCTTGGCCAGCAGTATGATGCGTTTTCCGTCCGGGAATATGACGTGGTCCACCTGCGGCTTGATATTTTCCCAAGTGTAATGTTGCAGGCTGGCGACATCGATTTCATTGTCAAAGTGGCCGATATTGCACACGATGGCCTGGTCTTTCATGGCCGCCAGGTGATCATGGGTCAGGATATGATAGTTTCCGGTGGCCGTTACAAAGATATCGGCCTTGTCTGCTACCTCGTCCATCGTTACCACGCGGTAACCCTCCATGGCCGCCTGCAATGCGCAAATCGGATCAATTTCAGTCACCCACACCGTCGCACCGAGTCCGCGCAGGGACTGCGCACAACCTTTGCCGACATCGCCATAACCGGCAACGATCGCGATCTTGCCCGCGATCATCACGTCGGTGGCGCGCTTGATGCCGTCGACCAGTGATTCGCGGCAACCGTAGAGGTTATCGAACTTGGACTTGGTAACCGAATCGTTCACATTGATGGCGGGGAACGGCAGCGTGCCCTCCTTGGCCATTTCATAGAGACGCTTCACACCGGTGGTGGTTTCTTCGGTCACACCCTGGATCTTCGACAGGGCTTTTGTATACCAGCCATGGTTTGTCACCAGCCGTTTTTTGATCGCATTGAACAGCGAAACCTGCTCTTCGCTATCCGGATGGTCGAGTACCGATGGGTCCTTTTCAGCGTGGGAGCCGAGGTATAGCAACATCGTCGCGTCACCACCATCGTCGAGGATCATGTTGGCGAAGTTCTCATCGGCATCGCCATTACCCCAGTCGAATATCCGGTGGGTAAACTCCCAGTATTCATCGAGGTTTTCACCCTTGAAGGCAAATACGGGTGTACCGCCCGCCGCAATCGCAGCGGCGGCGTGATCCTGGGTGGAGTAGATATTGCACGAGGCCCAGCGGACTTCGGCGCCCAGCGCCTTGAGCGACTCGATCAGCACCGCGGTCTGGATGGTCATGTGCAGGCTGCCAGCGATGCGCGCGCCCTTGAGCGGCTGTTCGGCGCCGAGCTCTTCCCTTACCGCCATCAAACCAGGCATTTCGGTCTCGGCGATGGCTATTTCCTTACGGCCAAATTCGGCCTGACCAATGTCGGCGACGTAATAATCGCGCTTGCTTATTTCTTCAATCATTGCATTCATATGTATGTTCCTTTTGTTTACAGACCGGCCGCTTTACGCAGCTCGTCCGCCTTGTCAGTCTTTTCCCAACTGACATTCAAATCTTCCCGGCCCATGTGGCCATATGCGGCCAGTGGGGTGTAAATTGGCTTGATCAGATCCAGCGCCTTGATGATGCCGTAAGGCGTCAGGTCGAAAAATTCCCGAATCAACTGTTCGATACGCTCGGACGGAATCTTTTCCGAACCGAAGGTATCGATACCGATCGATGTGGGTTTGGCCACGCCGATGGCATAGGACACCTGGATTTCAATCCGGTCTGCGAGGCCCGCGGCAACGATATTCTTTGCCACGTAACGCGCAGCATAGGCTGCGGAGCGGTCCACCTTGGACGGGTCCTTGCCGGAAAATGCACCACCGCCATGACGCGCCATGCCGCCGTAGGTATCAACGATGATCTTGCGCCCGGTCAAACCGGCATCACCTACCGGACCACCGATTTCAAAACGGCCGGTCGGGTTGATGTGGTACTTGGTGTTGGCGTCCAGCCAGTGCGCGGGCAGTACCGGCTTGATGATTTCTTCCATCACCAGTTCGTGGATCTGGGCCTGCGTCGAATCGCGGTGGTGCTGCGTGGAAAGCACGACGGCATCGATACCCACCGGCTTGTTGTCCTGGTAACGGAAAGTCACCTGGCTTTTGGCATCCGGACGCAGATGAAATTTTCCGTCGGTGGAATTGCGCCGCACGTCGGCCTGCTTCTTGACCAGTTCGTGCGCGTAATAGATGGGCGCCGGCATCAACACGGCGGTTTCATTGGATGCATAACCAAACATCAGGCCCTGGTCACCGGCGCCCTGCTCTTCGGGCGAGGTGCGGTTAACACCCTGGTCGATGTCACTGGACTGCTTGCCGATAATATTGATGACACCACAGGTGTGGCCATCAAAACCATATTCGGAAGACTCATAACCGATTTTCACGATCACTTTGCGAATGATGTCTTCCAGATCGACCCACGCTTTCGTGGTGATCTCACCGCCGACGATGGCGACGCCGGTCTTGATAAAGGTCTCACAAGCCACATGGGCTGCGGGGTCTTCCTTGATAATGGCATCGAGAACCGCATCCGAAATCTGGTCCGCAACTTTGTCAGGATGCCCCTCGGAAACAGATTCCGACGTAAATAGGTAATTGCTCATTTTAGTTAAACTCCAAAGAAATATATCTTTCTATCCGAATTAAGAGATATATTCTAAATCAAGTATTTTCAAATTGCATCTTTGGATGTGTAATTAATGACTGCGGCATGGGTGTGATGTCCGGACTCACATTCATTGAGATAAACCTGCGGTTCAGTGCATAATATGTGAAAACCTTCACGGGTCTTACTGGCCAAATCCACCTGGAGATAATAAAAAATGACAGAATTGCTTGTCATGAATGATTCGATGATGATCTCCGCAATCATCCTCGCCATCACTTTTATCGGCATTTTCACAGAGAATTTTCACGGCTTCCATCGCGCCAAGTTTGCAATGATGGGCGCCATCATGATGATCATCGCCGGCCAGTATTACGGTTTTTATGATTCACACCTGGCGGTCGAGGCAATCGACTGGAACGTCGTTTTTCTGCTCGGTTGCATGATGGCAATCGTCTCCATCATGATCCCGACCGGCGGCTTCGAGGCCATGGCCAATTACATGGCCAGGATCAGCAAGGGCCGGCAATTCGTGTTGATGGTGCTGCTGGGAACCTCCGTAACCGTGCTTTCGCTGCTGCTCGACAATGTCACCACTGTCGTCATTTTCGGCCCCTTGATCATTCTCATTGCGCGGGCAATGAAAGTTACCCCTATCCCGTTTCTGTTGGCCGCCGCCCTGTTGTCCGATACCGGTGGTGTCGCGACGCTGGTAGGCGACCCGCCCAACCTGATGATCGGTTCTGCCAAGGGCATCGACTTCAATACCTTCTTAAAGCACATGGGCGGTATGACATTTGCCGCATGGATTACCGTGTTGCTGACACTGCGCTTGCTTTTCCGCAAACAGCTGGCAATCAAGCCCCAGGGCGAATTCCACGGCGAAACCGAATACAAGGACAAAAAGCTGTGGAATCAATCACTGTTTGTACTCGGCGTGATGGTAATCCTGTTCACAATGCATCATTCCATCGGCTGGGAGCCCTGGATGGTATCGGCGCTGGGTTTGACGCTGCTGGTGTTCATTGCCAGGCACGTCGAGATGGATCACGCGATGGAAGACGTCGAAATCCCGCTACTGATCTTTTTCATATCGCTGTTCATCGTGGTTGGAGGGGTCGAGCACAGTGGATTCCTGCGCTACCTCGGTCAATTCATCATCCCGTTCGTACAAGAGGACCTGCTGACCGCAACCCTGGTGCTGTTGTGGGTGGCCGCGGTTCTGTCTGCCGCGATTGATAACATTCCCTTCACCGCCGCCATGA
>DATCZY010000378.1:0-3770 GCA_036525655.1 Lysobacterales bacterium
ATCGGTGATTCTTCAATTAGTTTCTTGTCATCAGGCATCGGCTTTACATCTCACACATCTGTAAAAAAACAGCCTGTAGGAGCGGACGCTGTCCGCGAATAACTGCGGGCTAGAACTATTCGCGGACAGCGTCCGCCCCTACAAACAGCTTCCTGCTGAATATTCAACATGCTAAAAAAATAGAAAAGTCCGGGGACCAGAAGGTGCCCGGACTTCTAATTTATGGGGACAGAATTAATTTACGGGGACAGAATTTAATTCTGTCCCCTACCCAGCTGTTACTTGAACAGTTTCGACTTGTCGACCAGATCAACATGGGCGCGCTTGAAGCAGGTCCACTTCCTGGTCTCTTTGTCGTAAACGGAGTTCACGAAGCATTTCCAGTTTTTCTCATCGACAAAGTTCTTGTCCATGCGATAGTAGAAGCCCGGGTAACGCGTCTCCTGGCGGAACTCGATGTGCTTCATGTGTGCTTCGGCAGTGATGATGCGGTGGTAGTTTTCCCAGGCACGCAGCAGTTCATGCAGGTCCTTCGCACGCATCTTCCCGGCATCTTCTTTCAGCATGTCGATCTTCTCGCCGGCAACTTTCAGCATGTGCGCGTTGGTGGTGTAGTAGGTCGAAACACCGGCCACATACTCGTCCATGATTTTCTGCAGGCGGAACTGCAGCATCTTCGGCGTAATGTAGTTCGGGTTGATATCGATTGCCGTGGAGTAGTCCTTGTGCTCCATATAGGTGCGAACCGGCTTGTAGATTTCAGCAACCAGGTCTTCTACAGAAGTATCCAGCTCAGGCGTGTAGTCCTTGTTGTCCAGGCAGAACTTGACCATTGCCTTGGCAGCAATACGACCTTCGGCATGCGAACCGGAAGAGAACTTGTGGCCGGATGCGCCAACGCCGTCGCCGGCAGTCCACAGACCGGTCACGGTCGTCATGGCACGGTAGCCCCAGTTCCAGCCCTTCGGCAGGTGCGCGGGAATACCTTCACTGTAGGCTTCGTCTGTCGGTGCGCCAACATCGGTCGGACCGGACACCCAGATGCCGCAGCAACCGGAGTGTGAGCCCAGCAGGTAGGGTTCGGTTGGCATCAGCTCGGAATTCTTCTTCTCCGGCTCGATGTTCTCACCCACCCAGATACCACACTGGCCGACACACATGTCGAGGAAGTCTTCCCAGGCTTCCGCCTCGAGATGCTTCACTTCGCGCGACGTCAGTGTTTCGCGCAGATCGGCAAGGGCAGTCACAGTGTCCATCCAGATCGGACCACGGCCTTCCTTCATCTCTTTCAGCATGAGATGGTTACGCAGGCAGGAAGCCGGAACGGCAGCTGTGCCATAAGGAGGATAGTCGGCGAGCATCTCCTTGTTGCGGTCCAGGTAGATTTCACCGACAGCATTGGTAGCCTTGGCCTTGAACAACAGGAACCATGCGCCAACCGGACCGTAACCATCCTTAAAACGGGATGGAACGAAACGGTTTTCCATCAGGGTCATCTCGGCACCGGCTTCAGCCGCCATGGAATAGGTGGAACCGGCATTCCAGACCGGGTACCAGGCGCGACCTATCCCTTCACCCACAGAACGCGGACGGAAGATGTTCACACATCCGCCGGCTGCCAGCAGAATAGCCCTGGCCTTGTAGACAAATATCTTGTCTTCACGAACGGAGAAGCCGACAGCACCCGCGACGCGATTCGAATCGTTCTTGTCGTTTATCAGCTTGACGATAAATACATGTTCCTGGATGTTGTCGGTGCCCATCGCCTTCTTGGCAGCTTCGGCAACAATCCACTTGTAAGACTCACCATTAATCATGATCTGCCACCTGCCTGAACGAACCGGCTTGCCACCGTCCTTCAGGGGCGTCATGCCCCTGGAACCGTCGTGACGCTCACCGAACTCGTCAGTCTTCCAGATCGGCAGGCCCCATTCCTCGAACAAATGGACAGATTCGTCCACGTGACGGCCGACGTCATAGACCAGGTCGTCGCGGGTAATACCCATCAGGTCGTTGGAAACCATGCGGGTGTAGTCAGCCGGATCCTGACTGGTACCGATGTAGGTGTTAATAGCGGACAGGCCCATGGCCACGGCACCGGAACGGTCCAGGGCGGCCTTGTCGACCAACCTGATCTTGAGATCCGTGCCTTCGGCCCAACGCATTACCTCGTAAGCGGCACCACAACAGGCCATACCGCCGCCAATCAGAAGAATATCAACTTCTTCTTCGACGACCTCTGGATTTCCAAATTCACCTGCCATGTAAAATCCCTCGTTCTGGATGTTAATCAGTGCCGAATCAGACGTTAAGCAGTTCGCTGCGGTCACCTTCACGGTAGCCGTTGCACTGCACGAAGAATCCCGGTTTTTCGATCCTGGACATATCGGCCTGCGGCTTGCCGGCGTACGGATCGATGGAGCCCTCAGCTGTGGTGCGAATCGGGAACTTGAAGCGCTTCAGGGTGCCGTTGCGAAACTTGATGGTCCACAGAATGGAGTCACTACCACGCAGCGGCTGGACAGAACCGCCCAGCGGTACGATGTCGGCGTAATGGCGCGCTTCGATGGCCTGCTGCGGACAGATCTTCACGCAGGCATAACATTCCCAGCACTGTTCCGGCTCCTGGTTGAAGGCCATCATGGCGTGGCCGGTCTCGGAACCGTCCCTGTCCAGTTTCATGAGATCGTGCGGACAAATGTACATGCAGGCGGTCTTTTCCTGACCTTTGCAACCGTCGCACTTATCAGTCCGTACAAATGTTGGCATGTTGTTTCTCCAGCTGTTTTTTATTAATGACTGCAGTTTAATGGCCCGTTGCTTCTGTTACAGGCAGCGGTCTCTCAAAGAGGATGTTCGGCGGCGGCTAATGCAGACCGCTGATCAGCGTTCTGCTTTCTCGCAGTTTCGCAGTTTCGCAGTTTTATTTTTTCGCGCGCAGTGCCCGCCCGTCGCGGGGTTGCTACTCTACCCCCCTGCCTATGAATTTCAACCAGTAAAATATTGCCGTGAATAAATCGAAGCTATCCCCACCGGATGAAAGCTTGTGCAGTATAACTGCATGTTTATATTGATTATATAGATATATATAATAATAAAGTAGACTCTATTTATTGGGTGAATATCCTGCTTTGGAGGGGTATCAGAGTGCTTGATCAGTAAAGGCTGGACCAGAGCATCCTGCCACCCACCAACAGCAGGAACACGGCGAAAACCTGCTGCAAAACCCGGCGCGGTAAGCGGTGCGCGAGCGCGGCACCGGTCGGTGCCAGCAAAACACTGGCCAGTGTAATCGCCGCCATGGCCGGCCACACAATAAACCCGGTGTTCAGACCGGGCTGCACCGGCGTATCGAGACCGGCGATGGCAAAGCCGGCCGCACCCGCCAGCGCCACTGGCAAACCACAGCTTGCCGAGGTCCCCACAGCCCGCCGTATGTCGACGCCGTTCCAGATCAGGAACGGTGTGGTCAGTGTGCCGCCACCAATCCCGAGTAACGCGGACACCAGGCCGATGACGCTCCCGGCGACACCCATGCCGGACCGCCCCGGCAAAGCGTGGTGGGCGACCGGCCGGGCGCCGATTAGCAGCTGAGCCGCAACGGCAATCTCAAACAGGCCAAAAAAGACCGCCAGCCCGGTACTGCTCAACAGACGCGCAAGCGCTGCGCCGGCCAACCCGCCCAGCACAATGCCCGGCGTCAGGTGTTTGACTGTCGTCCAGTCAACACTGCCGCGCCGATGATGGGCAAGCAGTGAAGACACTGCCGT
>DATCZY010000379.1:0-6134 GCA_036525655.1 Lysobacterales bacterium
ATCATCCTGGATGAGGAGGTCAGGCACGTGGAGATTGGCAGCCACTGGTTTCGTTATTGTTGCGACCTGCGTGGCCTGGAACCAGAGCCCACCTTTCTCGCCCTGGTAAAGGAATATTTCACCGGCACTCTCAGGGGGCCATTCAATATACCCGCGCGTATGAAGGCCGGTTTCAGCCAGGCTGAAATGGACGCTATCTCAGCACTTTATTGATCGAGATTTACCGTGGTCCTGTTGGAATGCCCCGCAAGCACCTGTTTTAACAACCTGTTACGGAAGCGAAGATAACGCGTAGCTACCCGGTTGCACCCGCAGGACGCTGCCCTGCGTATACCAGTCACCAAGAACAATCCGCTGCGCATCACGGCCCTTTATATGTAAATCATGCGTGGCAGGGCGATGGGTATGGCCGTGGATCATCCTCAGCACGTCGTGGCGCTCAAATGCGGCTTCCACCTCACTTGGGTTCACGTCCATGATATTCATGTCCACATTGCCCTTGTGTGCAGCGCTGGCGTCACGCGCCTGCAAGGCAATTTGCAGGCGTTCCTGTGGTGGCCTGGCAAGGAAGTCCCGTTGCCAGTCCGGGTTTCTGACCATGGTTCTGAATTGCTGATAAGCAATGTCATCCGTACACAGGCTGTCACCGTGCATCAGCAGAACCCGCTCTCCATACAGATCCGCCACGTGCTCTTCGGGTAGAAGTTCTACCCCGGCCAGGTTTGCATAGCGATGTTTTAGCAGGAAGTCACGATTGCCATGCATGAAGTAACAGGGCACACCTTTTTTCTTAAGATGCTTTAAAGCAGCGGCGGTTTCGACCGAACACTTCGATGGCACGTCGTCACCCAACCAGAATTCAAAAAGATCCCCGAGGATATACAGAGCGTCGGCATGGATGGCTTCGGCCTGCAGAAACTCATGCAACAGGGCGGTCGTTTCCGGTCGGCGGTCATCGAGGTGCAGATCTGAAATAAATAAGGTGGACATCTTTAAGCGATGTGCAGATCAGTTGATTTCGACTGATTCGATGACAACGGGCTCGGTGGGCACATCCTGGGGGCCGGTTTCGACAAAGCGGATATCATCCACGACATCCATGCCATCGACGACACGACCAAAAACAGCATAGCCCCACGTGCGGGAATCTTCCTTGCCGGTGTGATCGAGTGATCCGTTCATCTCCACATTGATAAAGAATTGGGAAGTTGCAGAATCCACCTCATTGGTGCGCGCCATGGCAACTGTACCGCGAAGGTTCTTGAGTCCGTTATCGGCTTCATTGACTATGGGGTCGCGGGTCGTTTTGCCAACCAGTTCCCATCCGTCCTCACCCTCCACAACTTCCATTCCACCACCCTGGATCATGAAGTAGCTGATGACGCGATGGAAGACCGTGCCGTTGTAGAACCCGTCCCTTGCATATTGCAGAAAATTTTCAACGGTTTTTGGGGCCTCATTGGGGTATAACTCCAACCTGATGTCGCCGCGGCTGGTGTGCAGGGTGACCTGCGGGTTGCTGGTATCCTGCTGTGCGTTAGCAGCGCTTATGCTGAATAACATCACAGCAAAAAAAGAAATCAAAAGCTTCATAGTGGTGGTTCTCCGTGTATTTTGGGTCAGACCCGCCAATGATACTGGCCTATCGTGCCGGTATAAAGACACTTTCGTCAGTGGCGTGGAAGTGGGGCATTAAACTTCTTTTTCGACACCTGTTCCATGGTCCATTTCACGCTTGTTTTATGGTACTATTTCACACCGGTGCCGATAATGAAAACAGCAACAAGACGCCGCATTTATAAAGTGATTATTATCCTTGCAAATCAACAAGCTACGAATTTCCGGAGTATATACATTTAATGGCTGAGCTCGCTAAAGAAGTCCTGCAGGTCAACCTCGAAGACGAAATGCGCCAGTCCTACATGGACTACGCGATGAGCGTCATCGTTGGTCGCGCGTTACCCGATGTCCGCGATGGCCTGAAACCGGTTCACCGGCGTGTGCTTTTCGCCATGAGCGAACTGGGTAACGACTGGAATAAAGCGTATAAAAAATCTGCCCGCGTTGTCGGTGATGTTATCGGTAAATACCATCCGCACGGCGATTCTGCCGTTTATGACACCATCGTACGCATGGCGCAGCCTTTTGCGATGCGTTACATGCTGGTGGATGGCCAGGGTAACTTTGGTTCGGTGGATGGTGATGCCGCGGCGGCCATGCGTTACACCGAAGTGCGCATGTCGAAACTGGCGCATGAACTGTTGGCTGATCTCGATAAGGAGACGGTCAATTTCGGTCCGAACTACGATGAATCCGAATACGAACCGCTGGTCCTGCCAACCCGTGTTCCGGGATTGCTGATCAACGGTTCCGCCGGTATCGCCGTTGGTATGGCCACCAATATTCCGCCGCATAACATCAATGAAGTGATCAGTGCCACCATTGCGCTGATCGAAAACCCGGACCTTGATATCGATGGCATTATGCGGCATCTTCCGGGGCCCGATTTTCCAACGGCCGGCCTGATCAACGGCGCGCAGGGCATCTACGACGCATACCATACCGGGCGCGGCCGCATCTACATGCGTGCCGTTACGCACGTCGAAACCAACGAAAACAGCGGCAAGAACTCATTGATCGTCACCGAGTTGCCTTACCAGGTCAACAAGGCGCGTTTGCTGGAAAAAATTGCCGAACTGGTCAAAGAGAAAAAGCTGGACGGCATCACCGAACTGCGTGATGAATCGGATAAGGACGGCATGCGCGTTGTCATCGAGTTGCGCCGTGGTGAAGTACCCGAAGTCATCCTGAATAACCTGTACAAGCAAACCATGATGCAGAACGTGTTCGGCATCAATATGGTTGCGCTGGTCGAAGGCCAGCCGCGCCTGCTGAATATCAAGGAAATCCTGCTTGCCTTTATCGGTCACCGCCGTGAAGTAGTGACCCGACGCACCCTTTTTGAGCTGCGCAAGGCGCGTAGTCGCGCCCATGTACTCGAAGGCCTGACCGTTGCGCTGGCTAATCTCGATGAACTAATCGAGATGATCAAGACCTCACCATCACCAGCAGAGGCCAAGGAGCGCCTGTTGGCCAAGCTTTGGGATCCCGGGCTGGTGCGCACCATGCTGGGTCAGGGTGGCGCCGAGACTTCCCGGCCTGAAAACCTCGAGCCCGAATATGGTTTGCAGGATACCGGTTACCAGTTATCACCTGTACAGGCCCAGGAAATCCTGAACATGCGTCTGCACAGGCTTACCGGTCTCGAGCAGGAAAAACTGACCAAGGAATACGAGGAAATCCTCGCCATGGTCCGGGCCTTACTGGAAATCCTTTCCGATCCGGGCCGCCTGATGGCCGTTATCCGTGAAGAGTTGGAAGAGATTCTGGAAAAATACGGCGATGAACGCCGTACGGTTATCCTCGAGAACAAGCTTGATTTGAGTCTCGAAGATCTGATCACCGAGGAAGACGTGGTGGTCACCATATCCCACGAGGGTTATGCCAAGTCGCAGTCGCTTGACCGTTACCAGGCGCAACGCCGTGGTGGCAAGGGCAAGTCGGCGACCAAGGTCAAGGAAGAAGATTTCATCGACAAGATATTTGTCGCCAACACGCACGATACACTGTTGTGTTTCACCTCGCGTGGCAAGATTTACTGGCTCAAGGTATACGAACTTCCCCAGGCCAGCCATGTCAGCCGCGGCAAACCGATAGTCAACCTTCTGCCATTGGAGAAAGACGAACGTGTCAACGCTGTTCTGCCGGTGCGAGAATATTCAGACGACCTGTTTGTTTTCTTCGCAACCCGCAACGGTATCGTCAAGAAAACCCCGTTGAAGGCTTACGGCAATCAGCGCGCCAACGGCATCTGGGCCATCAATCTGGATGAGGATGACGAACTGGTTAATGTCGAAATCACCCACGGTGACAGCGAGGTCATGCTCTTCTCCAGTTCCGGTAAATGCATCCGTTTTGCGGAGAAGGACGTAAGCTCGGTTGGCCGCACAGCGCGCGGCGTTATCGGTATCCGCCTGCAGAAGGATCAAAAGGTCGTATCCATGCTGGTGAAGGGTGAGGGCGATATCCTCACCGTAACCGAACGTGGTTACGGCAAACGCACACACCCCGAAGAACATTCATGCCAGGGCAGGGGTGGGCAAGGCGTTATCGGTATCCAGACCTCGCCGCGTAACGGGCGGTTGATATCCGCTTTGCAGGTCACCGATGATGACGACATCATGCTGATCTCAGATGGCGGCACACTGGTCAGGACGCATGCCCGAGAGATCTCAACTCTGGGCCGCAATACCCAGGGTGTTACGCTGATTCGGCTGAGGGAAGACGAGAACCTCGTGGGTCTGGCGCGGATTCAGATGGAAGACGAAGCAGAAAGTACCGAGGAAGAAATCGAAGGCAGCGACGAGGCGGAATAAATCAGGAAGGATGAGCCCGCGTAGAGCGGGTTCATCCCCGGTTACAGATTTACTGCGTTACTTCTTGTTGGTTGAAATTCCCAGCAACTGATACGGTGGGCACCAGCCTGTAGCGCCGGTCAGCAATGGCACGATTCCAATTGCGCCCCACCAGGAATGATAATAGAAACCGGCGCCGATAATCGCCAGGCCGGCGATCACGCGTATTACGCGTTCCGTCTTACCTACATTACATTGCATATTGTCCTCCTGTCAGAGTGCGGCTAATACTGATTCGGCAGAACTTACACGGAATTCACCGGGTGCTTCAACCATCAACTGTGTGACGATCCCGTCTTCAGCCACCAATGCAAATCGTTGCGACCGCTGGCCCATTCCAAAGGCTGTTCCATCCAGTTCCAAACCAAGCGCCCGGGCAAATTCACCATTTCCATCCGCGAGCATGTCGATACCGGTCGCGTTGGCGCTCTTGCCCCAGGCGTGCATCACGAATACGTCATTAACGGACATGCAGCCAATGGCATCAACGCCCTTTGCATAAATCTCATCCGCAAGTTCGACGAAACCGGGCAGGTGATAGGCCGAGCAGGTGGGTGTAAATGCACCGGGTACCGAGAACAGGACCACTTTGCGTCCTGCAAAGTAATCGGTTGTCTTCAGCGGTTGCGGACCGCTTTCTGCCATTTGGCTCAACATTACAGCTGGAATACTGTCACCAATGCGGATGGTCATGATCGGATTCCTTGAAATTCAGGTCAGGCCGCGATGGCTTCTGAGATGGCTGTGAATAGTGTTTCGGGATTCACCGGTTTGGTGACGTAGGCGGTTGCGCCCTGTCGCATACCCCAGACACGGTCCGCTTCTCCATCCTTGGTGCTGACGAATATAACGGGGATATTGCACGTGGCCAGATCTTTGGAAAGTTTTCGCGTTGCCTGGAAGCCGCTCATACCCGGCATGACGACGTCCATCAGTATGACGTCCGGTGATTCCTGGCGGGCGATCTTGAGCGCCTGGTCACCATTTTCTGCACAAATAGTTTCGTGACCCCAATTCTCGATCAGGTTTTTCAGAGTAAAAATCTGCGCTGGAGAGTCGTCTACTATTAATACTTTTGCCATCAATGTTTATCCAATTTGAGCAGGGGGCCTCAATCTAAGAATTATGCACCAATTGCCGGTAAAAAAGCAGAATTGTTTATCGCCGTTCCAACCGCCTATGCAAGATTGACCACGGTACGACCCAATGCGTTACCTTTCATCAGTAAATCGAATGCCTCACCCAGGTTATCAAGGCTGACCTCGTTGTTGACGATTGATGCCAGGTGCCGTGGCCGCCACTCATTCGCCAGGCGATCCCAAAGCGTCTTGCGTATGTCATAGGGCGCGTTGTTGGAGCTGATACCAATCAGGCTGACACCGCGTAAAATCAGCGGCAGGTTGGTGGCATGCAAGCCGATTCCGCCGGCCATGCCGCAGACTGCGATATTACCCCACAGGCCGATGACACGGCTGATGCCCGCCAGCATATCACCGCCGACGCTGTCTATGCAGCCTGCCCAGCGTATGGATTCAAGCGGTTGCTGACCCCAGTGCAGGTCGTGGCGGGAGATGCACTGCCGGGCGCCCAGCTCCTCGAGGTAATCAAACTGCTCCACCTTGCCGGTGATCGCATGGACCTCGTAGCCGACGCGTGTCA
>DATCZY010000380.1:0-5334 GCA_036525655.1 Lysobacterales bacterium
AACCCCGATCAGTGGGAAATGTACGAAAAAAACAACTGCGTGTTCCAGTACGAGTTACCCAGGTCTTACCAGTACATGCGCAACTGGAACCAGGGTTACCTCGAATGGGCCAAGCGGCATGCCCTGTTGCGTTATACCGAACCCATCAATATCCACATCTACTCCGAGATATTGCAGAAATTCCGCCTGGCGGCGCAAGGTAAAACCGACGGCAGGCAACCGCCCGATCACCTGCGCAAAAGGGTTGAAACCCACTTCGACCCGCTGCCGTTTTACTCGCAACCGCTGGAGACGCTGCAGACCGATGAGGATAAGTACCCGCTCAACGCCATCACCCAGCGGCCGATGGCGATGTATCACTCCTGGGATTCGCAAAATGCCTGGCTGCGGCAGATTCATACCTACAACTTCCTGCAGGTCAACAGCAAAACCGCCAGCGAAGCGGGTATAGAGGATGGCGGCTGGATGTGGGTCGAGTCGATGCACGGCAGGATTCGTTGCCTGTGCCGGTATTCCGAGGCCGTTGAACCCGGCACGGTCTGGACCTGGAACGCCATCGGCAAGGCGTCCGGCGCCTGGGGGCTGGACGGCGATGCCAACGAGGCGAAGCAGGGGTTCCTGCTCAATCACATCATCAGCGAGGAGTTGCCGCCGTCGGTCGATGGCGATCACCTTTCGAATTCAGATCCTGTAACCGGTCAGGCCGGCTGGTTCGATGTACGCGTACGCATCTATCCGGCAGCTGCCGATGAAGAACGTGTCAGTTCGCCGCAGTTCGAATCCATGCCGCCGCTACCGGGGCAGATGACTGAAAGGAAACCCAGCCGCTGGCTGACCTACTTTGCCGGCAGGAGGGGCGGGCGATGAAGCAATTGGCCCTGGTGATCGATCTGAATGTTTGCGTGGGTTGCCATGCCTGTGTGACCAGTTGCAAGGAATGGAACACTTCCGGCACGGCCGGGTACATGGCCGATATGAACCCCTACGGCAAGGATCCGAGCGGAACATTTTTCAACCGGGTTCAAACCTTTGAGGTGGGTCGGTTTCCCGACACTGAAACCGTGCATTTCCCGAAAAGTTGCCTGCATTGCGAAGATCCCCCCTGTGTTCCGGTGTGCCCGACCGGCGCCAGTTACAAGCGTGAAGCAGACGGCATCGTGCTGGTCGACAGTGAAAAGTGCATTGGCTGTAACTATTGTTCATGGGCTTGCCCTTACGGTGCGCGCGAATTGGATGCACATCAGAAGATCATGAAGAAATGCACCTTGTGCGTGGATCGCATCTACGATGAATCGCTGCCGGAGAACGAGCGCAAACCCGCCTGTGTGCTGGCGTGTCCGGCCGACGCGCGTCTTTTTGGCGACGTCAACGATCCGCACTCTGGCGTTTCGATCGCCATACGTGAGAGGTCCGGTTACCAGCTGATGCCGGAGTGGGGCACCCGGCCCGCGAACCACTATCTGCCGCGCCGCAAGGCGGGCATTACCATCCATGAGGACGAGTTGATTCGTGCGGATAATCCGCTTAAAAAAGAGCGTCTGTTGCCGATGCCGGACGCCAGTGATCCGACACTTGACGAGACCACGAGCTGGTAAAAATTCAGAGGTTTGTAAGCATGCATCCAGCATTTTCAATCATCTTTCTGACCACCCTGATCGGTGCGGGCCAGGGCTTGTTTCTGGCGCTCTACAGCGGGCAGTTATACTCGGTTCTCAGGTTGCTGCCAGGCGAGGATTCAAGTTTTTATGCAAGCGGCAGCCTGTTGGCTTTGATGCTTTTGCTGGCGGGGCTCGTCAGTTCGTTTTTCCACCTGGGACGGCCCGAACGCGCATGGCGAACGGCGGCACGCTGGCGCACCTCCTGGATGTCGCGCGAGGTCATCGTATTGCCGGCATTTATGGCTGCGGTGGCAGCCTGGGGTTTGATTCATTACAGCGGATGGAATCCGGTGCTGTTCATTTTCAGCAAAAACATCAGCATCGACCTGTCAATGATGACGGGTGCGGTCGCAACCATCATGTGTTTCGCCCTGTTCCTGTGCACGGGCATGATCTATGCCTGCATCAAGATGCTGCAGGAATGGGCCACGCCCCTGACCGTCATCAACTACACGCTGCTGGGTGGTTCCTCGGGCTTTACGCTCGCGACCGTGTTCGCCGCCTGGCATGGCTCGGGTATGACCTGGTTTTTTGGTGTCTGGGCGCTTATTTTGACCATACTCGCAGCGGTTGGCCGTTCGGCCAGCCTTGTCAGGAATGCCCGCCTGAAGCACAAATCGAGCATCGAAACAGCCATCGGCATCCGTCATAGCCAAATCAGGCAAAAGGCCCAGGGAGCCATGGGTGGTTCATTCAATACCCGTGAGTACTTTCACGGCGCATCCCGGCGAAAATACAAAGCCGTCAAATGGTCTTTCCTGGTACTGGCATTCCCATTGCCGCTGCTTTTGCTCTGGCTCGGGCTCGGGACAAACATCACCGGCCTGCTGCTTGCCGCCTTCCTCGTGCAATATGCCGGTCTGTTGATGGAGCGCTGGTTTTTCTTTGCACAGGCAAACCATCCGCAGAATCTGTATTATCAAACGATCTGAACCGCATGCGGCGCCGCCTGGTATGGGTAGTTCCCAATCGCCCGGATATATGAACTTTTAGGGGTCCGAGTCAAATGAAACCTGGCCATGAAACTTAAATTGCTGTTGGCGGCGGCACTTGTCCTGTTGGCGGGTTTTCTCATGATGCGCGTCATGCAGCATGGCGGCGGTGAAGCGCCACAGCAGGAGCTGAGCGCCACCGCGGAATTTGAGCTGCCGCAATTGAGCGATGCCGATTATGACTGGATCGCCGCGGGTATCTTTCGAAACGAAGCGGCAGGCAAGGTCGACAACCTGACCTACTGGGGCGCGGGGGAGGATTTTCCGTCACTGGGTATCGGCCACTTCATCTGGTTCCCGGCGGGTGTCGATGCGCCTTTCGATGAACAGTTTCCGGACATGGTCGCCTTTGTCAGCCGTCTTGCACCAGCCCGGTTGCAGATGCCGGCGTGGTTGCAACAATTGCAGCCGTTTGATGCGCCGTGGACCAACAAAACCGAGTTCGATGAGGCCTGGTCGTCCGCTGAAATGGCCGAATTACGCACATGGCTGGCGGCCACGCAGGCCTACCAGGCCAGGTTTATCGTTGCGGCTTTCGAGCAGCGCTGGCGCGACCTCGAACTCCCCGGCGGACAGAAACCGCAGTTGACCGAGTTGCTGCAGCAACTGGTGAAAACCCCCGAGGGCCTGTTTGCGGTGATCGATTACTACAACTTCAAGGGACTTGGAAACAATCCGCGTGAACGTTACCAGGACGAGGGCTGGGGCCTGGTGCAGGTGCTTACGGCCCTCGCCCGGGCACGCGTGGACGCAGACCCGTGCATGCCGATCGTCAACCAGTTCAGGGATGCCGCCGCGGCCCGCCTGCGTCTGCGTGTCGAATTGTCACCGCCGGAAAGAAATGAAATGCGCTGGCTGGCGGGCTGGTTGCGACGCCTCGATGACTATACGGGCAGGGCAAAAATGGATCCCTTGAGCACCTGCGGTTTTCGCGTTACACCCTGGTTGCAGAACCCGGACAAAAACGCGATGACGCTGGTCTGGCTGAGCAATTCCGAGCGTGCCGGGCAACTGGTCTTGTGGGAGCAGCACGAGCCCGATAATGCGACCGGTGTCGTGCTTGAGTCCAGGCCGGTATTGGCAAAAGCACTGGGCTATCACCCCGAAGAACACTGTGGTTCGCCAGACTGCAAGTTGCCGGAACTGCCCTTTTTGCACCAGTTGCGCGTTACAGACCTCAAACCCGGCACCGGCTACCGTTACCGGGTGACGCAGGATTTCGTGCAGGCCGTTGGTGCATTCTCCACGCTGCCCCAAGCCGAGGAACCACTGCGCTTCATCGTCTACGGGGACAGCGAGACCGAGCCCGAATCGACCGGTAAACACGTGGCCTGGCCGCGTGCCGGCAAGTCCACGAACGCGCGCAGGTACCCGCTGGATCAAACCCTGGGCTACGCACAGAACCTGCAGGTCATCCGGCAACGCCAGCCCGGGTTTGTCGCCATAGCGGGTGACCTGGTCCAATCCGGTGGCGAGCAGCGTGACTGGGATGAATTCTGGATTCACAACGCTCCGCTGGCGGCGTCAACCGTGCTGGTCCCCGCGCCGGGTAACCACGACTATTTCGGCGGGCCGGGCGCACTGGGTAAATACGATACGGCTGATTCCGAACGCGCTGTCCGCAAATTCCAGACCTATTTCGACCTGCCTGCCAACGGCGCAAGCGACGCTACGCAGGAAGAACGCTATTACGCCCTGCGCCATGGTGTGGTGACCCTCATCGTTCTGGATACCAACGATGGTCAGCCTCATCAGGGTGATACGGATACCAACTGGCGACTGCGCGGGGCAGGGGATGGCGGCTTTGCGCCCGACTGGCAGCCGGGCTCCGAACAGCACGCGTGGCTGGAAAATGAGTTGCGGCAGGCCCAGCGAACGGCCCGTTTTACATTCGTGATGTTTCACGGCTCGCCGTACACATCCGGTGTGCACGGACGCCCGCCCGGTGAGATCCACGGCAGGGACATCCTGTCCGCACAACCGCTGCAGAGTCTCACGCCGCTGTTCATGCGTTACGGTGTCGACGCCGTTTTTGGCGGCCACGACGAGATGTATGAGCATTCGGTCGTAGCCGGCACCGAAGTCTCCCCGGAGGGTCAGGCAAGCCCGCAGGAGATACACTTCTATGACGTCGGGATCGGTGGTGACGGTCTGCGCGGACCGGTTGAAGATGTTGCCAATCCCTACCGGGTTTTTCTCGCGCACAACGACGCACCCGAAACCTATGCGGCCGATGGCGTGCTCGCCGATGGCGGCAAACACTACGGTCACCTCGAGGTGAATATCGGGCAGAATGCCGAAGGAATATGGCAGGCGAGGCTGGATGCGGTTTATATCTTCCCGATTTTGGCGGTGGATGGCAGCCCAGTTGATTACGAAAGGCGTCTTTATGCCGACAGCATCACGCTTACCGCGCATTGACAGCTTTTATTTCCGCTTTGTCTTCAATCTGCTATGTTAGTTGCCGTAAGCCTGCCGGAGCTGACCGATCGTAGTGGGGGAAAGCCGGCCCGCTTGTTTAAACTGGGTACACTTACTGGAAAGCACTCTATGTCTTGTCTTGTAAAAATGCGGGCAGTCCGGGAAGAATTGTCGGCCAATGAAAAGAAGATCGCTGACTTTATCCTCGAAAACTCGGCATTGATCAGGGATTACTCCTCGCAAAACCTGGCGGCGTCCGTGGG
>DATCZY010000381.1:0-5752 GCA_036525655.1 Lysobacterales bacterium
GAAGTCTTCCGGACAGCTCCTGATGATCCCTTGTGCCTGTGGCGCGCCCAGGAAATACGGCCACTCCGGATTGGCAAACACCTACCAGCCCTTGATCAAAACGATCGCGAGCGCGCTGATACCCTCACCCCGGCCGCAAAAACCAAGACCTTCGGTGGTGGTAGCCTTGATGGACACATCCACCACGTCGATACCCAGGTCGGCGGCGATATTCACCTTCATCTGTTCGGCGTGGGGAGTAATTTTGGGTTGCTCACACACCAGCGTGATATCAACATTGACCATGGACCAGCCATCGTGCTTCAACATCAGGTCCACCTGGCGGAGTAAATCCCGGCTGTCTGCGTTCTCCCAGCGGCTATCGGAAGGCGGAAAGTGCCGGCCTATGTCACCCAGCGACGCCGCGCCCAGCATCGCGTCACACAGGGCGTGCAGCGCAACATCGCCGTCGGAATGGGCTGCCAGCCCGCGCTCGTGCGCGATCCGCACACCACCCAGCATCACGTGGTCGCCGGCGGTGAACGCATGTACATCGATACCTTGTCCGACACGTATTTTCATAACAGGCCCTGATTCAGGTGGATATTTCCTTGCGTGCCAACAGCGCTTCGGCGATCGCCAGGTCACTTGAATAGGTGATCTTGATATTCGCGTTAGAACCCATGACGAGCAACGGCCTCACACCGGTGAGTTCCATCGCAGAAGCCTCGTCTGTCAATTCACAGCCCGCCGCGTGTGCCGCATCGATGGCGGCCGCCAGTTCACCGACCCGGAAAAGCTGGGGTGTCTGCGCGGCCCAAAGCCGTTTCCTGTCGATGGTGGCAATAATCTCGTTTGAATCGCCGGCACGCTTCAGCGTATCGTTTACGGGTACTGCAAGAATGGCGCCGTTATCGGATGCCAGTCCCTGCTCCAGAAACTTCTCCAGGCGGGAGGCCGACAGACACGGACGCGCAGCATCATGCACCAGCGCCCAGTCGGTTTCGGAATAATTTTCAGCAAGGTAGCGCAAGCCGTTTCGCACCGAATGCCCGCGTGTTTCCCCGCCGGTGACGGTATTCACAGTTTTGGCCAGTACACCTACGGCAGAGTCAAACCACTGGTCGGTTTCGGCCAGTATCACCGTGATACTGCTGATCATAGGATGAAAATGGAACGCACTGATCGTATGTGCCAGTACGGCCTTGCCTGCCAACGGCAGGTATTGCTTCAGCGTGGCGCCACCGTAACGTGTACCGACTCCTGCAGCGGGTATCAAAACATGAACTTGCGCTGTGCTCACGTATCTTCTCCATTTTCGTTATCAGTTTTCTGGCCACCGGGTGGTGGTGGCACTACCTGGTAAAACTGCTCGTCCGGTTTGATCAGCCCCAATTCGTTACGCGCCCTTTCTTCAACCGCATCCAGGCGTTCACGCAGATCATCCACTTCGGCCTGTAACTCGGCATTGCGCTGTAAAAGGTCTTCGTTCTGCTGGCGCTGGTCTTCAACCCGTGTCTCCAGGCGCGCCACCTCCCTGAAACCACCCTCTCCCAGCCACAATTTAATCTGTAGCAATAC
Organism: Lysobacterales bacterium; assembly: GCA_036525655.1. Lineage (GTDB taxonomy): Bacteria > Pseudomonadota > Gammaproteobacteria > Xanthomonadales > SZUA-36 > SZUA-36. Next base: position 1,561 of record DATCZY010000381.1, read on the forward strand.
GAGCAGGACAAACAGTATCAGGGTGACTACGCGCATATTCAGATCATGGGCTCAGGTATTTGAATGCGCCATACCCCGCGTAACGTGCCTTGCTGCCAAGGGCTTCTTCGATCCGCAGCAACTGGTTGTACTTGGCCACCCGGTCAGAACGGCACAGTGAACCGGTTTTGATCTGAGTCGCCGAACTGGCGACCGCCAGGTCTGCGATGGTGGTGTCTTCGGTCTCACCCGAGCGATGCGATATGACCGCCGAGTATCCCGCGTCAGCCGCCATCTTGATGGCATTGAGCGTTTCGGTCAGCGTGCCGATCTGGTTCAGTTTGATCAGGATTGAATTGGCAATGTGCAACTCGATACCCTTCGCAAAAATTTCGGTATTGGTAACAAACAGGTCATCACCCACCAACTGGCAGTGGCCCGCGGATAATTTCGAATGGATCGCCCAACCCTCCCAGTCATTTTCGGCCAGCCCGTCCTCGATACTGATGATCGGGTACTGCCGCAGCCAGCTATCGAGGTATTCTGCAAATTCAAGCGATGTAAACGAGCGGTTTTCGGAAGCAAAATGATACATATTGCCGCGGTAAAATTCCGACGCTGCAACATCGACACCCAGGTAAACCTCTTTGCCCACCGCGTATCCGGCCAGCTCGATCGCCTCGAGCACGGCTTCGATCGCTGCCTCGTTGGATGGAAACTCGGGTGCAAAACCACCTTCATCACCCACTGCGGTTGAAAGTCCGCGTCCGCTGATCACACCCTTGAGTGCATGAAACACCTCGGTGCCACAGCGCAGTGCCTCGGAAAAAGAACTCAAGCCCACGGGCAATATCATGAACTCCTGCACATCGACATTGTTATCAGCATGTGCGCCGCCGTTGATGATGTTCATCATCGGGACGGGCAGTTCGGTGGCCTCGCCGCCGCTCAACCACGACCACAAGGGCAGCCTGTGATGGTTGGCCATGGCGTGCGCATTTGCCAGTGACACACCCAGCAGGGCATTGGCGCCCAGCTCGGATTTGTTGTGGGTGCCATCGAGATCGATGAGCATCTGGTCTATATCACCCTGCTGGCTGGCATCTGCGCCGCGCAGCGCTGAAGAAATGACACCATTAACATTGGCTACCGCCTTCAAAACGCCTTTTCCGCCGTACCTGGACGGATCCTTGTCGCGTAATTCAATGGCTTCCCGGGCGCCGGTCGAAGCGCCGGAGGGTACAGCGGCCCTTCCGAATGCACCGGATTCCAGTGTGACTTCTGCTTCAAGTGTGGGGTTACCGCGGGAATCGAGGATTTGACGGGCGTGTACTGATTTAATTCGTGTCATGCAATAAGTTCTCTCAATATTTTCAGGTTGATTTTAAATTAATTGTTCCAGAAACACGTCGGCCTTGGCGACCTCGTCGAGTTTCTTCAGCGTCTTTAACAGGGCCTCCATGCGATCCAGCGGCCAGGCATTGGGGCCATCGCTTTTCGCCTTGGCAGGGTCCGGATGGGTTTCCATGAACAGACCGGAAATACCCACGGCAACCGCCGCTCGCGCCAGCACCGGGATAAACTCCCGCTGCCCGCCGGATGAGTCACCGCGGCCACCGGGCAATTGTACGGAGTGTGTACCATCAAACACGACGGGGCAACCGGTATCACGCATGACCGCCAGCGAGCGCATATCCGAGACGAGGTTGTTGTAACCGAATGAAGCGCCACGTTCACAGACCATGATTTGGCTGTTACCGGTGCTCTTCGCCTTATCGGACACGTTCTTCATTTCCCAGGGCGATAAAAACTGCCCCTTCTTGATATTGACCGGCAAACCGGCACTCGCAACCCGGGTGATGAAATTGGTCTGACGGCACAGGAACGCCGGGGTTTGCAACACGTCAACCACCGCTGCGACGGCTTTGATGTCCGTGTCTTCATGTACGTCGGTCAAAACCGGTACGCCAAGCTCATCCTTGACCTTCTGCAAAATCCGCAAACCCTCTTCCATACCGGGGCCGCGGAAACTGTCCATGGATGAACGGTTGGCCTTGTCGAAAGAGGACTTGTAAATAAACGGGATACCCAGACGGCCGGTGATTTCCTTCAATTGCGAGGCTGTGTCGAGCGCCAGTTGTTCCGACTCGATCACGCAGGGACCCGCGATCAGGAAAAACGGCTGATCCAGCCCCGCTTCGAACCCGCACAATTTCACAGGCTGGTAACTACCGCGGGTAATTCACCTTGCTGTGACTTCAGTGCCGCTTCGATAAAACCGGTAAACAACGGGTGACCGTCACGGGGCGTGGAGGTGAATTCAGGGTGGAACTGGCAGCCCAGGAACCATGGGTGCGTGGGTATTTCAACGATCTCGACCAGCGTCTCATCCATCGAATGACCGGACAAAAGCATACCGTGCTTCTGCAGGATGTCGCGGTAATGGTTATTGAATTCGTAGCGGTGACGGTGCCTTTCGGTAATGATGTCCTGACCGTATAACCTGTGCGCCAGCGAACCCGGGCGCAGACGGCAGCGTTGACCGCCCAGCCGCATGGTGCCACCGAGGTCGGAATGTTCAGAACGTTTTTCGACGTTCCCGGAGGCATCCAGCCATTCGGTGATCAAACCGATGACCGGTGCGCTGGTGTGCGGATTGATTTCAGTGCTGTTGGCGTCCGCGAGACCGCAGACGTTACGCGCATACTCGACCACCGCTGCCTGCATACCGAAACATATACCGAGGTAGGGGATACTGTTTTCACGCGCATGGCGGATGGCCATCACCTTGCCTTCGAAACCGCGCTCGCCAAAACCGCCGGGAACCAGTATCGCATCGGCGCCCTTGAGGCACCCTACGCCCTCTTCTTCGATCTGCTCGGAGTCGATACGCAGGATGTTGACCTTGATACGGTGACGTAAGCCGCCGTGGGTAATCGCCTCGGTCAGTGATTTATAGGCATCGGAATGATCGACATACTTGCCTACCAGCGCGACGCTCACCTCGTGGCGGGTGTGGGTCAACCGGTCCACCACCTCTTTCCACTTGGAAAGATCGGCCTTGCCGGCCTTAAGACCCAGGCGCTCGACGACGATGTCGTCCAGACCTTGTTCATGCAATAACAACGGGATCTCGTAAATACTCTCACGCGCGTCCAGCGCGGTAATGACCGCCTCTTTGGGCACGTTGGTAAAAAGGGCGATCTTGGCCCGGTCATCCTCGGAAATATCGCGTTCGCAACGGGCCAGGATCACGTCGGCGGCGATACCGATAGAACGCAGTTCCTTGACGGAATGCTGCGTCGGCTTGGTCTTGATCTCGTTAGCGGCTTTGAGGTAAGGCACCAGGGTCAAATGCATGAACATCGCCTGCCTGCCGTACTCAACACCCAGTTGGCGGATCGCTTCGAGAAACGGCAGCGACTCGATATCACCCACGGTGCCGCCGATTTCGATCATGGCCACATCAAAACCTTTTGCGGCCTGCACCACGTTTTTCTTGATCTCATCGGTGATGTGCGGGATGACCTGGACGGTGCCGCCGAGGTAGTCACCGCGCCGTTCGCGGGCAATGACGTTGTTGTAGATACGCCCGGTTGTGAAATTGTTCAGCTGGCTCATACGCGTGCTGATAAAGCGCTCGTAGTGGCCCAGGTCGAGATCGGTCTCGGCGCCGTCCTCGGTCACATAGACCTCGCCATGCTGGAATGGACTCATGGTGCCCGGATCAACATTGATATAGGGGTCGAGTTTGACCATGGTGACTTTGAGACCGCGTGATTCGAGTATCGCGGCGAGAGATGCCGCAGACAAACCCTTGCCCAATGAAGAGACAACGCCGCCAGTAACGAAGATAAATGATGTCATGCCAGAACCTGCTTAAAGTTTGTAATAGTTCTGGAACACCATTATACGTGCCACCGGTGTCGATGGCGACCAAAGAATTATTCTTCTTTCAAATTGACAGGTGGCGGTTTGCACGTTTACAAGGAACTTTATGAACACCAGGATGACGAGGCAAAATCCCGGCTCGCAGCCATCAAGGCCGGATACTCGGCCCGCATGGGTGGCGATTCGGCACGCCGGCCACTACCTTAGCCACCCGCAGAGTGATAAGAAATTGCTACTGATACTGACCGATGGCGAACCTTCCGATACCGGTGCCACCGACACCTTCCGTAACTTCGCATCCCAGCACCCTGGTGTCTGCAGC
>DATCZY010000382.1:0-7273 GCA_036525655.1 Lysobacterales bacterium
CCTGCTTGAGCGCAACCGTGAAGGCGGTATGCGCTTGTCTGCTGTGCTTGTCGATGCCATGCAGAAGATAGGCCGTTGCAAGTTTTGCCGTGACCTTACCGAGCTCGAGGTCTGTGCAATCTGCGCCAATCCGCGACGGGATCAGACCCTGCTCTGCGTAGTGGAATCCCCCGTCGATGTCCTGGCGATCGAGCAGGCCACGGCTTATACAGGCCGTTACTTCGTTTTGTTGGGAAGACTTTCACCCCTGGATGGAATTGGTCCGGCGGAACTGGGGCTGGATCAACTTGCAGAACGGCTCGAAAAAGACGCACCACAAGAAATGATCGTTGCGACCAACCCGACGGTGGAGGGCGAGGCGACCTCGTATTACCTGCAAAGAATGGCAAAAGCGCACAATATACGCGTGACACGTATCGCCCATGGCGTGCCGCTTGGCGGTGAACTCGAGTATACGGATCAGTCAACCCTCGCTCACGCTTTTGGCAGCCGCCTGCTGATTGATTGAAACAAACCGGACGACGGGATCGCCCGGTATGTTCCAAGCCACAATCGACTTACTTGCTGGCGGCGAGTTTGCTGTTATCCAACAGGATATATTCACGGTTGATGTCGACCGTGCGTATGCCGATGCCTTTGACATTGACCAGTTCATCGGCGTGTTTGAACTCGCCGTGCTCGCTCCTGTAGCCGACAATGGCCTCGGCTTTACTCAAGCCTACACCCTTTAGCGACTCTGCGATTTCCTCGGCGTTGGCGGTATTGACGTTGACCGGCTGTGCAGCCCAGGCCCACATGGAAAACAAACCCGTTGCCAGAAGTGTAACCAGTGTTTTTGTATTGATCGATTTCATATGTACCCCTATTGTTTGTGATGATGAAAATTGCTTTTACCCGACCCGCCAATGCGGGACATCTACAGGCTAAGTTCTGCGGTAATAAATAAACAGTGGCGAAACGCCGGTTGTCGCGTAGGCAATTATGCTTTTTGAAAAAACCGTTTTTCGCCTCTCATGATTTGAGAATCGTTGCTGATTTAATAACACCCATCAGCAAAGGAGATATCAACATGGATACTGATTTTCAGTTGGTTGGAAAGACGATAAGCGGTGTTGTTGCATCACCAGCAAAGGGCAATGATCCCAGAAGAATCTGGATGTTACAGTTTTCAGATGGAACCCATGTCGAGTTTGTTTCACCGTCAGCCAGGCGTCGCCTTAACAAGGTGACAGGTGGTCATCAACGTCGACTTGATAATCATTCAGACGCTTTAAAAAACCTCGTTAACGCGGCATGATCAGTTATCCACAAATGTTGTGGATAACTCTGTTAGTAAGGCCGTCAGCGTGTAGCCAGCATGGGCGGGTGTCAGAGTTGATCAAAAATTGATCAATATATTTAATATTTATAAAAAACAATAAGTTGAAGACATTGCGACGATGTTGCGCGGCTTAAATTCATTGTCATATATGTGTCATATGAACATTCAGTGACTTGTGCATAAGAAATTCGAATTGAATCGAGAAAGCGCGGATAAGTCATTGATTTGAGGTTTTTGCCTACAGTTCAATCAGCATTGCAGATTTCGTTACCCCAGGCTTCGAGCTGGTCAAGTATGAATAAAGCTTGCGGGTCATCGACATGCGATTGCCTGGCTGATGATATCTCCAGCCTGAAGGTTTCGGGGTTGAGCTGCCGGTTGTCTGCTGGCCGGTTCAGTCTCGCCAGTCTTTGCTCTTGCCATCGCCGGGATTCTTCGAGCGTCAGGGTGGCGGGGTAATTGCGCGCCCGGTAACGAAACAGCATCTCTTTTAACCTCGCGTCCTTGAATGGCCAGGGTAGCTGGCCCAGGTTTTCAGGCGCCGTGGTGCGAATCTTGTCCATGAGTCGGCGGTCCTGATTCGAGAAGAAATCGCCGCTGTATATCATGTGATCCGGGTCGGTAACGGCGCCCGGCGGGTAGGGTTTAAAGACCTCCATCACCTTGTTGCGTATTTGCGGCAGAACCCCGATGAGCTTTTCCGCGTTTGCGTAACAATGTTGCGGCTCAAGACCGATACGCTGGCAATCGACACCTTTCAAGGTCGAGACCGGCGCAATCATGGGTACGTGATTGGTGTGGATGGCTTTTAGCGGGATGCGGTCTACACCTTCGGGCAGGTCGTCGGACGGCGTAAAAAGACGGTCGGAAATCTCCTCGGCGGTCAGGCTCAACAACGGTTCCGGATCGGTCATCAGGTCATAGACGATGACCGACTTTTTCCTGTCAGGGTAAATCGACAGGGGCAGCACCAGGGTGGTGCAGCCGCGGGTGGCCGGGATTCTGGAAGACGTATGCAGCAACGGTTCGGGGCTTGCCGGACTCAACATCTGCATGACCAGTTGCTGGTCGCGCATTTTCAACGCCCAGTCAAACAAACGCGGTTGCCTGGAGCGAATCAGCCGCGCGAGACCGATGGTTGCAAGTACATCGGACAGCGCCTCGTGCGCACCTGCGTGTTCGATGTGGTTGGCTGCACTGAGGTGTTCGAGCTTGAAGCTTGGTTTGCCGGGTTCGTGTTCCGGCCACTCGATTCCTTCCGGCCGCAGTGCATAACACATCCTCACAAGGTCGATCAGGTCCCAGCGGGAGTTGTTATTCTTGTATTCCCGTTCATAGGGGTCAAAAAAATTCCGGTAAAACAGGTTGCGGCTGAATTCGTCGTCAAAATGCAGGCTGTTGTAACCGGCGCTGCAGGTGCCGGGTTCCATCATCTCGGTATGAATCCTGGCTGCGAACTCGGCTTCAACGATACCTTTCTTCAAGGCTTCCTGCGGTGTTATGCCGGTGATCAGGCTCGCAACAGGATGCGGCAACACGTCCCGGGCCGGCTGGCAATACCAGTTGAGCGGTTCACCCACCTGTTCCAGCGAGGTATTGGTGCGAATGGCGGCGAACTGGGCCGGCCGGTCCAGCTGCGGATAGGCGCCGAAAGTTTCATAGTCGTGCCATAAAAATGTTGGTTCGGAATTCATCCTGGGTCATCCTGGCTGATTTGAGTCGATTAGCCCGGATGCCTGGTGAGATATCCGGGTCAGGGACTTCCTGGATGACATTGTGGCACAGTGAGGGCATTGTGTTTATATGATCGGGGCCCAATCTGGTGTTTTCAGGCAACCGCCCTGGCGCGGGTGAGATAAACTGGACGACTAACCGGCCACAACAGAAACCATTGGAAAATGCCCTACTCAAAAAACACGATTGAAGAATTGCTCCAGCTGATGGAACTGGAACCGCTCGAGGTCAATCTTTTCCGGGGCGAAAGCCGCGATATCGGTACCTCGCGGGTGTTCGGTGGTCAGGTGCTGGCGCAGTCGATTATTGCAGCAAGCCGCACCGTCGATGAAGGTTCAATTCATTCCCTGCATGCGTATTTTCTGCGCGCGGGTGATGCCGAGGCTCCGATCGTTTATAACGTGGAACGAAACCGGGACGGCCGCAGTTTCAAATCACGCCGGGTGGTGGCCATTCAGCACGGACGCCCGATTTTCACAATGGCGGCGTCATTCCAGTTGGAGCAGGAGGGGCTGACGCATCAGTTTGATATGCCGGATGTGCCGATGCCCGAGGATCTGTCCTCCGAAAGCAACATTCCGGAAGATCGCCTCGAGCGTGTGCCGCCATTGCTGCGCCGCTGGTTTACACGGACTGGCCCGTTCGATTTCCGCCCGGTACACAAGACGGATATTTTCAATCCGCAACCGCAGGCCCCCTATTCAAAAATATGGTTTCGACTGAGTGAAAAAATTGAAGTGTCCGACCTGATGCACCGGGCGCTGATGGCTTATGCTTCCGACTTTCACCTCGTGGGCACCGCCACTTTGCCGCATGGTATTTCCTTTATTCAGGAAGACCTGCTGATGGCCAGTCTCGACCATGGCATGTGGTTTCATCGCCCGGCACGGGTGGATGAATGGATGCTATATTCCTGCGACAGTCCCAGCAGCAGTGGCGGCAGGGGATTGGCGCGGGGTTTAATTTATGATCGGAGCGGCAGACTGGTTGCCAGTACGATTCAGGAAGGTATGATACGTGTCGGTAATCGACCCGACGAGCGGAGCAAATAATGAACAGTCAAGTTGAAATCGCCACTTTTGGCGCCGGTTGTTTCTGGGGTGTTGAAGCACGTTTTCGCGCGGTGGAGGGTGTGCTCGACGCAACATCCGGTTACATGGGCGGGAAACCAGATCCTGATTACAAGGCGGTATGCACCGGCACAACCGGACATGCCGAAGTCGTGCAGGTCCGGTTTGACCCGCAAAAGGTCAATTACGGGGAGCTGTTGGCCCTGTTTTTCGATATGCATAATCCGACCACGCTGAACCGTCAGGGTCCGGATATTGGCAACCAGTATCGTTCGGTCGTCTTTTTTCATTCCGCGGACCAGGAAACGGCAGCAAAACAGACCATCGCCGAGGTAGACCAGAGCGGTCGCTGGCAACAGCCGGTGGTGACCAGGGTCGAGCCGGCAGTGACATTCTGGCCTGCTGAGGAATACCACCAGCGTTATCTCGAGAAAAACGGGCTGGGTTTCTGCTCAATTTAAGGCGCTGCACCCAGTCCTGAAACACGATTCACGCCAGGTAGATTATGAACCCGTAACTTGTAAAAAAACATTTAGTTAATATATTAAATCCAACAGGTTTTAATAAAAAGTGAATGAATCTGGCGACCCCTGCCGGAAAATTCGGGAAAGCAAATGCATCATTCGTTGCAAAGTCATCTAAGCCTCACTAAAGCGCTGTTAAGTTGTCTGATCCTTTTGGCAGCATTCTCGACAAATTCAATAGCGGAGGATAGGGTTCAGTCGCTGCAGACGGTTCCGGTCACGTTGGGGATCACTGCCGTCGAAAGGGTTTTTGATGGCACTGTCGAGGCGGTTCAGCAGGCCACGGTTTCTGCGCAAACCGCCGGGCGCATACAGGAAGTCAATTTTGACGTCGATGATTTTGTCGAGGCCGGTTCCATACTGATCCGTTTCACCGATGTCGAACAGCAGACCGATCTCCAGCGCGCCCAGGCAGACCTGGCCGGTTCCCGCGCCCGCCTGGTGGAAGCCAATGAAGAGTACGCGCGTGCTGAGAACCTCAAGCAACGCGGATTGGGTTCGCAACGTGATCTTGACCGTGCGTTATCGGCGAGGAAATCTGCGGCCGCCGCCGTTTCGTCGGCCGAATCCGCCGTGGTATCGGCGCGTCAACAACTCGATTACACGGTGGTCCGCGCGCCGTACTCGGGCATCGTCACCAAACGTCACATCGAAGTCGGTGAAACCGTGACCCGCGGCCAGCCCCTGATATCCGGGTTGTCCCTGGAGAAGTTGCGCGTCACTGTCGACCTGCCGCAGCACGTGGCAAGCGAAGTCAGGCACGACCCGCAAGCGGTTGTGTTAACAGACTCTCAACGGGTCTCGCCCGAAAAAATCATCCTGTTCCCAACGGCCGATCCCGTCACCAAGACATTTCGCGTGCGGCTTGAATTGCCGGATGGCCAGTTCAACCTGTTTCCGGGTATGTTCGTAAAAGCCGCCTTCCAGGTTGGCGAAGCCGAACGCCTGCTCGTTCCCGCTGAAGCAATCATACAACGCAGTGAGGTTATCGCCGTTTACGTGGTGGCGGACGGTGCTGTTCGCCTGCGTCAGATTCGCGTCGGGGAAACCTTCGGAGACCAGGTCGAGGTGCTTGCCGGTCTGAAAGAGACTGAAAAGGTGGCCCTGGACCCGGTGCAGGCGGGTATTTACGCTAAAACATCGATGCCGTTGGTGCCGTGAAAGCCAGGTTAGGATTTTCCGGTCGCATTGCGCGCCAGTTCCAGGCCAGCGAACTGACGCCACTGCTTGCACTCACAGCCCTGTTGTTGGGTTTATTTGCGGTCATGGTTACACCGCGCGAGGAAGAGCCGCAGATTGACGTCACGTTTGCCAACGTGTTCGTACCGTTCCCCGGCGCAGGTAGCGTCGAGGTTGAAAACAAGGTTTCCATCCCGATGGAACAGGTGCTGGCAGAGATCGAAGGAATAGAGCACGTCTATTCGGTTTCAAGGCCGGGAATCGCGGTATTGACCATCCAGTTCAAAGTCGGTGAGCCGCGGACAGAGGCACTGGTGCGCCTGTACAATGCCATCTATTCAAACCAGGACTGGCGGCCCGACAACCTCGGTGTTTTGCCGCCACTGGTCAAACCCATGGGTATCGATGACGTCCCCATCATCGCCGCCACGCTCTGGACCGAAGACCCTGAGCGCGGTGGAAGAGACCTGCTAAGTGTTGCGCATACGCTGGAAGCAGAGTTGAAGCGCGTACCCGGAACGCGGGATGTTTATACCATCGGGGGCGCGCAAAGCATCGTGCATGTCGAACTCGATCCGCAACGCGTGGCCGGGTTCGGTTTGACCCTGGATGACCTGCGCCTGTCGCTGACCGCCGGAAACAGTGTTCGGCATGCCGGATCCCTGGTTTCAGCTGGAATGGAGATTCCGGTGCAGGCGGGCGTTTTCCTGTCGGGAAGGGATGATGTAAGCAACCTGGTCGTCGGCGTTTTTGAAGGCCGGCCGGTATTCCTGGAGGACATTGCCACCATCAAGTTGGGAACGGACCAGCCCGAGCAATATGTCTGGTATGCGACCGGGCCGGCTGCGGGCCAGGCCGGTCTATCCGCCGTTGACTATGCGCCGGCGGTCACCATCGCGATCGCCAAGAAAGCCGGCACCAACGCCACCCGCATCGCCGACGCGGTGATCGAACGGATCGGCCAGTTGCAGTCAACGCATATTCCAGATGGTGTGCAGGTCAGCATCACGCGCAATTATGGAAAGACGGCCAACGACAAGGCCACCAAGCTCATTCAGAAACTCACCTTTGCAACCGCTTCGGTCATCCTGCTGGTGTTACTGACCATTGGCTGGCGTGAGGCGCTGATCGTCGGCGCAGCCGTGATTATCACGCTGACGGTGACCCTGTTCGCATCCTGGGCCTGGGGTTTCACCCTCAACCGTGTTTCGCTGTTCGCCCTGATATTTTCCATCGGTATCCTGGTCGATGACGCCATCGTGGTGGTGGAGAATATTCACCGGCACCGCAATCTCCATTCAGGGCCGCTGTCGGGCCTGATCCCGCGGGCCGTGGACGAAGTTGGCGGCCCCACGATCCTGGCGACCTTCACGGTCATAGCGGCACTGCTGCCGATGGCCTTCGTAACCGGTCTGATGGGCCCTTACATGAGCCCCATTCCGATC
>DATCZY010000383.1:0-3816 GCA_036525655.1 Lysobacterales bacterium
AGACCACCAGGAGGCTTCCGCCTATTTCTTCGACGGATCGATTCATCTTGCCGGCGGCATCTTCAAAAATGCGCAGTCCTGCCGTTTTCTCGGCGAGGGATTTGGCCTCCTGCGACGTATCTCCCTGCGCCACACCGAGCAGCACCATCAGCCCTTGACCGATGGCGCCAACCGTTTTCTGGTCGACGGTGACCGATGCTTCGCTGACCCTTTGAATGACGACTCTCACAGGCGTTCTCCTGCCAGCTCTCGCAGCAGTGCCAGATTGACACGATCCATCTCACCGTCATCACCTTTCGGGGTTTCCAGCAACATGGGAATTGCAGAGAAACGCTGGTCCTGCATCAAGCAGGCAAAGCCTGTTCGGCCGATAGTGCCCTGGCCGATGTGAGTATGACGGTCAACGTGACTGCCACAGGGTTTCAGACAGTCGTTCAGATGAAAAGCCTTGATCTGCTCGAGGCCAACCAACCGGTCAAACTCGGCCATAACTTCCGAGTAGCTTTCACTGGTGGAAAGGTCGTAGCCGGCGGTGTGGGCGTGGCAGGTGTCGAAGCAGACGCCAAAACGATTTTCGTCAAAACCCTCCAGCAGAGCGGCCAGGTGGGCGAAGTCGCCGCCGAGGTAAGTGCCTTGCCCGGCGGTGTTCTCCAACAGCAGCCGGACTTCTGGTGGCGTCTCCGGCAGGATTTCACGAAAGGCCTCGCGAATCCTCTCTACCCCGGTTTCCATTCCTGTCCCCAGGTGGGCGCCGGGATGCATGACCAACCCTGTGATGCCGAGCTGCGCGCACCGCAAGAGTTCATCGCGTAACGCCGCCTTTGATTTTTCCCAGACATCTTGTTTGGGCGAGGCCAGGTTGATCAGGTACGCATTGTGGGCGATTACCGGGCCGATACCACTTTTCTGCCAGGCCTGCTGAAAGGCGATCGCGTCGTCGTTGGAGATCGGCTTGCCCTGCCAGCGGTTGGCGTTCTTTGTGAAAATCTGCAAGGCCGTGCAGTGACTCTCCAGGCCGCGTGCAAAAGCATTGTCGAGGCCCCCGGCAACGGAAACATGTGCACCGAGCAAGCGTGTCATGATGCTTTTTCCCAGAAGCTCAGGCCGGTACGAATCTGACAGGCATTGGCGAGATGAACGTCAACGAAATCAGGTGTTTCTCCTTCGCCAACCAGAATCGTTCCCATGCCAATCCTTTTCGCGGTTTGCAGGTTGTCGCGTGAGTCTTCGATCATAATGCAATCCTGCGGGGTCGTTCCCAGTTCGGCGAGGACTGCGTGGTAGGGTTCAGGAAATGGTTTTGGCTGGTAGGCAGCAACGCGGATGTCATAGACCTTTTCGAACATATCTTCAATACCCAGCGCCGAAAGCACGCGATCGGCGTGGCAGATTGAGCCGTTGGTGAACACCGCTTTGCGTTGCGGCAGGTTTTCCAAAACGTCTCTAAGAACCAGGTCGGGCGAGAGCCGGGAGGTGACGTCGATGTCGTGGACGTAATGCAGGTAGTCCTCGGGGTCAACCGCATGGTGGCGGATCAAGCCCTGCAAGGTTACGCCGTAGAGTCGCCAGTATTCGCGACGCAGGGAGTCGACCTCCGGCGCAGGAATGCCGACGATCTCTGTCATGTAGCGGTTAATGCGTACGTCGATGAGATTAAACAGTTGTTTCTCGGCAGGGTAGAGGGTGTTGTCGAGATCGAATATCAGAATGTCCATATATATTTCCGGGTTATTGAAAGAATAAAAAGCGATTAACGCAATGGCGCAAAGGGAGAAAGAAAGGCGCAAAGAAATAGGCTTATTTTACCTTTAAATGTTTTCTTTGCGTCTTTGCAATCCTTTGCGCCTTGAGTGAGCGAGGCGAACGGGCGTTAAAAATACACCAGTTCTATCGAGGGACATACTCCCCACTAAAAACTTCTACGGCAGGTCCGGTCATAAAGACCTCGTTTTTGCCGTCCCATTCCATTTCCAGATCACCGCCGGTCAAGTGATTGAGCAGCTTACCCTTGGTGCGGCCGGTCAGAACGCCGGCCACTGTGACGGCTGAAGAGCCGGTGCCGCAGGCCAGGGTTTCACCGGCGCCGCGTTCCCATGTGCGTTGGCGAACTTCGTTCGGTGAAATGACTTCGACAAATTCGACATTGATACGTTGAGGGAAGAGTTCGTGGTTTTCAATCGCGTAGCCGTAACGTTTAGCGGGAAAGTTCTCAACATCATCGACATAGATGACGCAGTGCGGATTGCCCATGGAGACACAGGTGATTTCGAACGTGCGATCAAGGATTTCCAGTTCCATATTGATGACTTTTTCGTTCGCCACTCCAACCATCGGCAGGTCAGCGCGTGTCAGGCGTGGCGGGCCCATGTTGACCCGGACCTTGTCGATGTGTTCGTGTTTATTCGGATACATGGTCAGCGGCAGGACGCCGGCACCGGTTTCCACCTTGATCTCGGTACGATCTACCAGGCCGTGGTCAAAGGCGTACTTTGCGACGCAACGGATGCCATTGCCGCACATCTCTGCTTCGCTGCCATCGGCATTGAACATGCGCATTTTTACGTCAGCTTTTTTCGAGGGCTCAATCAGAATCAGACCATCGCCGCCCACGCCGAAATTTCGATCGCTGATTTCGCGCGCCAGGTTTTCGGGGTCTTCGATGGTTTGCCTGAAGCAGTCAACGTAGACGTAGTCGTTGCCGGCACCGTGCATTTTGACGAATTTCATAGTCGTCCTCATCTTGTGAGTGAAGTATCGAAACCATTATAGGGGGAAAGGTTTCCATCCACAACTATCCATTGCTGTTCGTTGCTTCTCTGCTAAGATTACCTGAAACATGACTTTTGAGGAGGAAACCATGCCGCATTTACAATTTGAACTCAACTTTACCCCTGAGAGAGAAAAAAAAGCCTCTTTCGCCGATGCCGTACGCGATCATTTTGCCTCGATCATGAGTACCGGTACCGATCATATTGGTATCACCTTTCGCTGTTATGCACCTGATGACCTGGTCTTCGGACGTGCCGGTGATGATGGTCAGATCGCTTTTCTCAATGCGGATATACGCATGGGCCGGACGGCCGACCAGAAGCGTCGCCTGGCCCTGGCAATTATGGATGAAATAGGCGTGCGCTGGGGGGTGCCGAAAGAGCATATCTATATTGTTTATACCGAACATGATGGGCCTGATTTTCAGCTGAGTGATCGAGTGTTGCCTTCGTGGCAGACGGGGGAGGATCCGCTGAATGATTAGGATTTATTCCTGTCTGCCAGTTGCGCCCGGCAGAAGAAGGCCGCCCGAAGCCTGGATAACTATGGGGGCACAAAGATACACGTCAAGAGCTGTTGGAGACTCTCTGAAATACAGCCCTTGCCACAAAATCGCCACAACGTCATAATGGATACAAGCTGTCCGATCAAATGGACTGCTCATTAACTCAAACAGCTCAATTAAGGAGATCCATCAATGGCGTTCAACCTGAAAACCCGCATCTGGCAAACCGGAGCACTCGACTGGTGGGCCATGCTTGATAATGAAGATGTTTATCTTGGCACGCGCGAATTTCCACTCCCTCCGGAAGAGGGCGATGAGTGGCACGTTAAAAAAACCGGTGACCTTTTTAAAATTATTGATGGTGAAATCTGCAGGCTTGGCAACAAGCCGTACCTGGGGGAAGAATGGCTGAAGGACAGTCTGAAATAATCCAGATACCGGTCGCCGGTGCCGATAACTTTTCTTACCTGGTCGTCTGCCCGCAAAGTGGCAAGGCGCTCGGTGTTGACCCTGGGATCTCGCCGCAGAGCCTGCTCAGTGTT
>DATCZY010000384.1:0-19870 GCA_036525655.1 Lysobacterales bacterium
AAATGCTTGGTCCCCGGACCCGCCTGGTCGCAGTGACCCAGGTCTCCAACGCGCTGGGCACAAAGGTGAATGTCGAGCAGATAGCGGCCCTGGCGCATGGCGTTGGTGCGAAAGTCCTGGTCGACGGCGCCCAGTCGGTTCCGCATTTCAAGGTGGATGTACAGGCCATGGATGCAGATTTCTTTGTTCTTTCCGGCCACAAGATGTTCGGGCCGACCGGCATTGGCGTGGTCTACGCAAAGAAGGAGATTCTCGAGGGCATGCCACCCTGGCAAGGGGGTGGCAGCATGATCGAAAAAGTCACTTTTGAAAACAGCAGTTTCAACCGGCCACCGGCACGCTTTGAAGCCGGAACCCCTAACGTCGCCGATGCCATCGGCCTTGGGGCTGCGATCGAGTACCTCGACAACCTGCCGTTTGAAGCCGCCATGCTGCACGAGCAATCACTGATGCAGTATGCAGAGTTCACGCTGCCCAATGTTTCCGGCCTGCGCTTGATCGGCAACCCCTTGCACCGCGTGGGATCGATTTCTTTGATCATGCAAGGTATCGAAACGCAAAAGCTGGGCAAGTTCCTCGATGGCGAAGGTATCGCCGTGAGATCGAGCCACCACTGCGCTCAACCGGCCCTGGCACACTACGGCTTAAGCGAGACGGTCAGGCCATCCCTGGCTTTTTATAACACCCATGAAGAAATCGATATCCTCGTCAGGGCGCTACACAAGGCGAGGCGGGAGCTGACCCGATAGGTTCGTGGCCGGCGCGTAAGCGCGTCTGCTTTCACGACCACGGGGTTGTGCGCCCCGGGTGTGTCTGTTGACAATTTTACCCTGCCGTCAATCCAGCCCGGACTACGCCAGCACTGCCTTTACCCGCTGCGGCGTCAAGGGTAGCTCGAAAAGCCTTACACCGATCGCGTCGAAGACGGCATTGGCAATCACCGCACCCATGGTGATGATGGCGGGTTCCCCGCCGCCGTGCGGTGCCGGATCGGCCGAGTCGATCAGGATGGTCTCGATCTCCGGCAGTGTCGAGAAAAGCGGCAGGTCGTAGCTGTCGAAGTTCAGATCGAGGATTTCTCCACCGCGGAAGTGCAGTTCCTCGCTGAGCGCGTAACCCAGGCCCATGGTAATACAGCCTTCCATCTGGATGGTCGCGCCGGCCGGGTTAACGACCAGACCCATGTCCTGTGCGCATACCACGCGTTTGACCTTGATCCGACCGCTGCTTTTATCCACCTCAACCTCGGCCATGGTGGCTACCACCGTATCGGCATCGATACCGCAGGCGACCCCCACGCCACGTCCGCTCGGACCTTTCGCAGGCGTCCAGCCGAATTTTTCGGCCGCGGCTTTCAGGACCCCGATGTACTTCGCATCGCTACAGTTCTTCAGGCGAAATTCCAGGGGGTCGACGCCGGCATATGCTGCCATGATGTCGATATGCTGTTCGCGCGCAAACGCATTCGTATTCGCTGCCGGCGCGCGCCACGCGCCGGTGGCAAAGGGATGCGTGCCCGGCGGGCCGGTCCAGCGGCGGCTGTGCGCCACGGTCTTGTGGTGCGGGATGTCATAGGGCTGCTCACTGCCACGTGCACCGGCAAAATAGACGCGGTAATCCCAGAAAGCCGGTGCTCCAGCCTGCGTCAGGCCGGAACGGATCTTGACGATGGCCGCAGGACGGTAGGTATCCCAGAAAAACTCATCCTCACGGGTCCAGAAAACCTGTACCGGCCGCCCGGCGATTTTGGCCAGCCGTGCCGCCTGCAAACCCTGGCTGCTACTGCCCTTGCCTCCAAAACCACCCCCCACAAACGGCGTAATGACCCGCACCTTGTCCTCTGCAAGTCCCAGCGCTGAAACCAGCTGTCTCTTGAGACCGAAAGGGCTTTGGGTCGACGCCCAAACCGTCATCTTGCCGTCTTCGAAACTGGCCAGTGCCGCGTGCGGCTCGATCGGCGCGTGCGCCACGTAGGCATTCAGATAGGTTTCCTCGAAAACTTCGACTGCCAGGCGCTCACCCTCGGACAGGTCCCCGCCACTGGCGACCGGATCGCCCTCGGGCGCCCTGCTCAAAAGGTGGTCGTAAATCGTGCGCTCATCGAGTTGCGTCCCGGGCCGGGAATACGTCGTCTTGAGCAGTGCGATCGCACGGTCGGCCACCTCGCGGTTTTCATGCAGGACCGCCACCAGGTCGCCGTCCTGAACTACCTGCACACCTTCGATCGCCTCTGCTGCTGATATTTCGAGCGACTGCAGCTTCGCATCGTGTGCCGGTGGACGAAGGAGACGCGCATGGAGCATACCCGGCAGCCTGATATCAGCCGCATATTGGGCCTTGCCGGTCACTTTTTCGCGTGAATCGCGACGTTTTAAAGCC
This sequence comes from Lysobacterales bacterium, assembly GCA_036525655.1. Classification (GTDB taxonomy): domain Bacteria; phylum Pseudomonadota; class Gammaproteobacteria; order Xanthomonadales; family SZUA-36; genus SZUA-36. The sequence continues at coordinate 2,380 of DATCZY010000384.1, forward strand.
GTTCCCATGACCTTGTAATCCTGGGCCGTCTTGAGCGGATCGGACGTCTTCACCTCGCGCACAATGGTCCGGTCGCTGGTCAACGCCGAGTAGGAAACCTGGCGTCCCTGGTTGGCGCGCTCGAAGACCACGCCGTTGCTCACCGCGAGTTGCTCACGCGGCAACCCTAATTGCTCGCTGGCAAGGTCGATCAGGACACTTCGAGCCTGCGCCCCGGCAGCGCGCAGTTCGGGGCCGAAAACGCGGGTCGTCAGCGAACCCCATGTGCCCTGGTCGAAAGGACAGCGATCGGTATCGCCCATCACCATGTCGATCATGTCGACCGAGACATCCAACTCGTCAGCCAGCATTTGCGGCAATGACGTGATGATGCCCTGCCCCATTTCAATCTTGCCGGTAAAGCAGGTTACGCGTCCGTCATCGGCAATACGCAGGTAGGCATTGAACGCCGGTTCGACGGGTTGTAAAGCGGCTGCTTGAGCCAGCGAAAAAACCGGTTGGGTCGTGAACAGCACCACCACACCGCCACCAACCCGCTTCAGGAAACTACGCCGGTTGAATGTGACAGGAGCTTCTATCAGATCGTCTTCAAACATGGCTTCTTCCGATTAGGTTTTTTTGCTCGACGAGACGGAGCGAACTGCCTGCAATATGCGCTTGTGGGCGCCGCAGCGACACAGATTGCCGTCGAGTCCGGCGATGATTTCCGCCTCGCTGGCGGCCGGTTTTTCCTTGAGCAGGCCGGCAGCCGTGATGATCATACCGGGGGTACAGTAGCCGCACTGCAAGGCGTCGTGCTCCACGAATGCCTGCTGCAGGGGGTGTAACTCCTCACCGCCGGCAAGCCCCTCGATGGTCGTCACGGTCTTGTTGGCAATACTCGAAATATCCAGCAGGCATGAACGCTCGGCAACACCATCTACAAGTACAGCGCAGGCGCCGCAAAGACCGATGCCACAACCGTACTTGGTTCCCGTCAGGTTCAAATCCCCGCGCAGCACCCACAGTAACGGGCGGTCGGGTTCAGCATCCAAAGTCACGGGTATGCCGTTGAGGGTAAATTGAATCATTTCTTTCATGATGATCCCTTCCTTTGCCCGGCTATTATAGCCAATATTGGCGGCTTGTATTTCACTCGGAAGTGTCGTTCCAGCGAATACGTGAATGCTGATGTGGGCCAGTTATTGCGACTTGAGGAATTGCGAAACTACCCGTCAAAGCAGTTTGAATGATGTGGCGCGGGAGCCTGTCCAGGCGCAAATACGGACCCACGCCACCCGACACCTTTGGCGCTTCACTCATAACAAATTCGTATGGATAAAAAGCCTGGTCGGGTCGATGTATTCAACCCCGGGACCGACACGCCGATCCTGGCAATTCAACGCCTGTTACCGCCGAACTTTATGAACAAATAAACGCCGGAAAGTAATCCGGCAATGATGACAACGACTTCCATTGACGAAATCCTCCTCATCATTTTTCGACTTTGAATGAGCAGAAAAAATTCCTCTGTGCGGTGTCATTTATTCAAAACCATTCAGAATTGAAACAGCCCGAACCGCCAACAAATGCCGCACCTGCCAGAATCCAGTTTTAAGACTTGCATGACTACTCCCGTCACCGTTTCCTGACCCGTTCGGTAACCGTCCTGCCTGAGGAAACCAGTACCATTGTGTGACAGTTGTTGTCCTATGGGCTACCTCCCAACTACAATGCCGTAAATCGAGTGGAGAGGTGCCAGAGTGGTCGAATGGGCTTGACTCGAAATCAAGTGTACGGTCTCCGTACCGTGGGTTCGAATCCCACCCTCTCCGCCAGAAATCAAAAACCCGCCCTCCGGCGGGTTTTTTGTTTCTATCGCAGAGGTTGGTCAGATGATGGGCCCTGTGCGCAGCACCGGGGTTCGATTACTGGGCAGGAAAGCCCAGGAAGACGTCGACGCAGGAGACGCCCGCAGGGCGAGGGCCAAGGATGGCCCGAGTCGATCCCACCCTATCCACCAAATAAACAACCCGCCCTCCGGCGGGTTTTTTATTGGCCTGATGCGGCTGGGTGAGAAGCCAGTTACCAAATGCAGCAGTATTCCCAAAGCGGGCGCCCTGCTATGATTGATCAACCCCATCAGACCGAATCGACCGCAGGGGAACGGTCACAGGACCCACGATATGCCCGACAACATCCCCAACCTACCCACCACATTGTTCGACTACCCTAAATATTGGGCCGAATGTTTTGGTGTGGCCCCGTTTCTACCGATGAGCCGGGCCGAGATGGATGCGCTGGGCTGGGACTCCTGCGACATCATCATCGTCACCGGCGATGCCTACGTCGACCACCCCTCGTTCGGCATGGCCATCGTCGGCCGTCTGCTCGAGGCCCAGGGTTTCCGGGTGGGGATCATCGCTCAGCCCGACTGGCATTCGGCCGATCCGTTCAAGGTGCTGGGCAAGCCGAACCTGTATTTTGGCGTGGCGGCGGGCAACATGGATTCGATGATCAACCGCTACACGGCAGAACGCAGGATGCGCTCCGACGACGCCTATACACCCGGTGGCATGGGCGGCAAGCGTCCGGACCGCTGCTCGCTGGTGTACAGCCAGCGCTGCAAGGAAGCCTGGCCCGACGTGCCGGTTATCCTCGGCGGCATCGAGGCTTCGTTGCGACGTATTGCACACTACGATTACTGGCAGGACAGCGTACGCCGCTCCATCCTGCTCGATGCCACGGCCGACCTGTTGTTGTATGGAAACGCCGAGAGGGCTTTGGTCGAGGTGTCACACCGCCTGGCCCGCGGCGACGACGTCAGTGATATCACCGATGTACGGGGCACGGCCCTGATCCGCAAGGATACCCCGGAAGGCTGGTGGGAGATCGATTCCACCCGCATTGACCGGCCCGGCAAGGTGGACCGCGTCGTTAACCCCTACATCAACGTGCGCGAGATGGATGACGGCGAAAAACAACGCCGCGAGGCCGCCCTGTACGCCAGCGTCGATCCGGATACGGGAGAGCAGGCCGAGCAGTTCATTCCGCATCCGGGCCGCGACCGTGACCGCACGGTCATCCGCCTGCCGTCGTTTGAAAAGGTCCGTAACGATGCCGTGCTGTATGCCCATGCCAACCGCGTACTACACCTGGAAACCAACCCCGGCAACGCCAGGGCGCTGGTGCAAAAACACGGCGACCTCGACCTGTGGCTGAATGCGCCACCCATCCCGCTGACCACCGCGGAAATGGATTACGTCTTCGGCATGCCCTTCGCCAGGGTGCCACACCCGTCCTATGGCGGTGCAAAAATATCCGCTTACGAGATGATCCGGTTTTCGGTGAACATCATGCGGGGTTGTTTCGGTGGCTGCACCTTCTGCTCCATCACCGAGCACGAGGGCCGTATCATCCAGAGCCGTTCCGAGGAGTCGATTCTCAACGAAGTCGAACAGATACGCGAAAAGGTGCCGGGTTTCACCGGGGTCATCTCCGACCTAGGCGGTCCGACCGCCAACATGTACCGCATCGCCTGCAAGAGCCGTGAGATCGAGGCGGCATGCCGCAAACCCAGCTGCGTGTATCCGGGCATCTGCCCCAACCTGAACACCGATCACTCCGCCCTGACGCAGCTTTATCGCAAGACACGCAAGCTGCCGGGTGTGAACAAGGTACTGATTGCCTCGGGCCTGCGTTACGACCTGGCGGTGAAAGACCCGGAGTACGTCAAGGAACTGGTCACCCATCACGTCGGCGGTCAACTCAAGATCGCCCCGGAACACACCGAGAGCGGCCCGCTGTCAAAGATGATGAAACCGGGTATCGGCAGCTACGACCAGTTCAAAAAAATGTTCGAAAAATATTCCAAAGAGGCCGGCAAGGAACAGTACCTGATCCCCTATTTCATCGCCGCCCACCCGGGCACCACCGATGAGGACATGATCAACCTCGCGCTTTGGCTCAAGCGCAACGGCTTCACCGCCGACCAGGTGCAGGCTTTTTATCCTTCACCGATGGCCACGGCGACCGCCATGTACCACTCCGGCAAGAACCCCCTGCGCAAGGTGACCTACAAGTCCGATGAAGTCATCCGCGCGAAGAGCCCCGAGCAACGCAAACTGCACAAGGCCCTGCTGCGCTATCACGACCCGAATAACTGGGAAATGCTACGCGAGGCGCTCAGGAAAATGGGCAGGGCCGATCTGATCGGTGATGGCGAATCGCACCTGATTCCCACCCATCAACCTGGAAAAGGTGCCGGCTATCACGCATCGCGGCGCAAAAACACCGAGCAGGCGCACCGCCGCCGTACCGGCAAAAAGGTCCTGACCCAGCATACGGGACTGCCACCACGCGATGATGGTAGCGGCAAACCTGCCCGCGCCAGCAAGAAAACGCGTAGTCGCGGACCAAACGGCTGACATCGAAAAAGCCCGGGCGCATCCAGGTCATAACAATCGATCAGCACTTTAACCGCATCCATATGTTTTTTTCGGAAAATACGATATTGTCAAAAATGTGCAGGCCCCATAATCCGCCCAGCACGAGGCAGGCAATACGCGCCGGCCGTTAATCAGGAAACATCAACAGCGGATCAGAAATGACTTGAGTCCAGCTTGAGAATCAACGCGATAGTTTGTGATCACAGTCGCATTGATAAAAGGGAGGCTGTGAAGGCCCGCACCCTGCGAAACAAGATTTGGCAGCTAAAACTTGTAACCCAGGGAACTGGTCACACCATAGTCACTCTTGGCAGCATTGGTTGAGATTGGCGCGGTATCGTAATTGGCGTAGACATCCAGCTTCCAGAAGAAATCAGTGACAATTTCCAGCCTGAAATTCGTGCTCATGTTGGCGCGCCACCTGCCCCAGTCGGTAATGCCCGGAAATATCGTGAAATCCGTTCTGAATGTGCGTTCAGGTGAGCTGAATTTGTAGTACTCATAGGACAGCCAGCCCACGCCTTCGAGGTTGGTTTGTGCATCACCATTGCTTGGAATTTCGCGGTTGATATCAAGCCCAAGCGCCAGCGCAAACATGCTTCTTTGCGAGCGCACGGGCATCACTCCGTAGCCCACGCCAGCCAATGCTCTCAGGTCGATACCCAGTTGATCGTTACTTTCCATGTTTGCAAAGTAGCTGTGGAATTTTTTATTGGGTTTGAAAATATTGTGCTGACCGTTCAACAACGTTCTCTGGGTGTCGCTCACCGTGCTCTGGGTGGTGATCTCCGTGCTGAACGATGACCGGGTTATCGACTCAGCCCGACGGTATACCGCGTCCACTCCCAGGTTGTATTTACCGACCTGGCTGCCCTTATCCCAACTCAATCCCAGGCTGGCGGTGACATCGAGTCTGTCCCAAAAGCCTGCCTCTACGGGGTACATCGCAAACACGTCGTCGCTACTTAAATCCGCCGGCCCCAGCGGGGTTGAAACAACCAGCATATCTTCTTTATCCGACTTGGCCAGTTCACCGTAGAATCTCTGCCCGTTGGTCAATTCAACGGCATGACCCGTTTTGCTGGTGATTTTCAGAATATCTGCCCATTCGATAGACACGGTGCCCATGTGGTCGGTCGAGAACTCGAGCTTGCCGCGAATCAGGGATTTGATCTCCCCAGTAATACGGTCGCCATTTTTGAGGTAAACGATATCGGTCTTGTCGGCCCAGGCCGCCTGGCTGAAAAACAAGATCAACAGGAGCGGTAAAATATACATAGCCGAACCAGGTTTAAATGTCTTATCCATTCGTCCACTTCCTATTCATTCGTCAACTGTGGTCGTTGATAGCCAGGCCAACTAAATGTCATTGAACCTTTAGGCGAGGGTTTACATTATCCCCGATCAGGACACAAAAATCAGATACGTAAAACTACGTAAAAACCGGACACCCACCACCTTCAAAGGGTGTGGGCTTCCGCTACTGACTCTCATCACTTGCCGGTTACAACACCTCGCACCTGGTACTTCTCCTGTAAGTTATGAGGCGAGCGGATCAATCTCTACCGCGGGTTCCTATTCAGGATTCGGTCCAAACACACCGACGCCCGGTTCACCGGCGATGTCACGGATCGCGCACATTCCGCGAACACTTTTGCCAGCCTCATTCAGACGGGCCGAGAAAAGGGCGATGGCAAAACGCCCCGGAACCACCGCGACGGTACCGCCACCGACCCCGACTTGCTTCTTAACAAGTTAGCAAATACGCAAGGCGCAAGTTTCCGGCCACGATCGAACTAATCACTTATCCCGGAAAACGTATCGCAACTGGTGATATCGCCCGATTCAAACCCCCTTCTGAACCATTCCACACGCTGGGCCGAAGACCCGTGGGTAAAGCTGTCGGGAACAACGCCCCGCCCGGCCTCCCTTTGCAGACGGTCATCACCGATTGCGCTCGCCGCCCTCAGCGCTTCTTCGAGATCGCCCGGATCCAGAATCTGCCGTACGGTATTGGCGGCATGACCCCAGATACCGGCAAAGCAATCTGCCTGCAGTTCCTGTTTGACCGACAGGGCATTGACAAGGGCCGCGCTTTTGCCACGGCCTGCCTGCCGCACCTTGTCACCGATGCCCATCAGGTTCTGCACGTGATGGCCGACTTCGTGGGCAATGACGTAGGCCTGGGCAAAGTCACCGGGCGCACCATGGCGTTGTTTCAAATCCTCAAAGAAAGACAGGTCGAGGTACAATTTCTGGTCACCCGGGCAATAGAAAGGCCCGACCGCCGATGACGCCATGCCGCAGGCTGAATTGACCCCACCGGTAAATAGAACCAGCGTGGGCTCGCCATAGACAGCCCCCTGCTGCCGAAAAATTGCCTGCCAGGTATCCTCGGTGTCTGCCAGCACCGTCGCCACGAAATCCCCCATCTCCTTTTCCCCGGCACTCAGTTCGCGCGGTTGGGAGGTCCGGGCGGATTCGCCCCCGCCCAGCAACAACGGCAGCAGGTCGATACCCAGCATGCGACTGCCGAAAAACACCACCACACCAACCAACAGCACGACACGGCCGACTTTTGTGCGCACCAGCAACGGCAGCAGATTCAATAATCCGGAGCCTGCGCCTGCCCCATATACGGGACCCTGGCCGCGTCTGTCCTCGACGTTACTGCTCCGCCTGCCACCCTTCCAACGCATGCTCTTACCCCAAAAAATCGGTGAGTAAATATAATGCCATCAGAAGAACTGCTAAGCTATGGCGCATCGATTTACTTTTATTTGATCGATCACAATCAAACAGCAATCAGGGTAGCGTTACTATGAGCGAAGGCATTCTTATCGGCGGCAGCGACGCCGGGCAAATTTTTCTCAACCCGCGCTATGCAAACCGGCACGGCCTGGTCGCCGGAGCAACGGGCACCGGCAAGACCGTCACCCTTCAGTGCCTGGCAGAAGGCTTTTCAGACCTTGGAATACCGGTTTTCCTGGCGGACATCAAGGGTGATGTCTCCGGTATCAGCCAGTCCGGCAAACCTCACCCCAAAATCGATGAACGCATTCAGAAAATCGGTATCGGGAACTACACCCAGCGCGGCTACCCGGTGGCCTTCTGGGACGTGTTCGGTCAGCAGGGAACACCGGTGCGTTCAACCATTTCGGAGATGGGGCCGCAACTCCTGTCACGGCTGCTCGACCTGAATGAAACGCAGGAGAGCATTCTTACCCTGGTGTTCGAATTTGCCGACAACGAGGGCATGCTGCTGGTCGATCTGAATGACCTGCGCAGCACCCTCGAATACCTCGGCGAAAACGGCAAGGACCTGGGTGTTGGTTTCAGCGTCTCCACGGCATCCGTCAATGCCATTTTGCGCCGTCTGTTAATGCTCGAGCGCGAAGGCGGTGATCAGTTTTTCGGTGAACCGGCCCTGCAACTGGAAGACTTCATGCAGACGAGCCGTGATGGCCGCGGCATTATCAATATCCTCGCAGCCGACATCCTGATCCGCAGTCAGCGGGTCTACTCGACCTTTCTACTGTGGTTGTTATCGGAAATGTTCGAGAACCTGCCCGAACTCGGAGACCCGGAACAACCGGTGCTGGTGTTCTTTTTTGACGAGGCCCACCTGTTGTTCAAGGACGCCCCCAAGGCACTGCTGAATAAAATCGAACAGGTCGTCCGCCTGATCCGCTCCAAGGGTGTGGGCATCTACTTTATCACCCAGAGCCCGGGCGATATTCCCGACAGCGTCCTGGGCCAATTGGGCAACCGCATACAACACGCTTTGCGGGCCTATACACCCAGTGAGCAAAAAGTCGTCAAGGTTGCGGCCCAGTCCTTTCGCGTCAATCCGAATCTGGATACGGCCACGGTCATCACCGAGATGGGTGTCGGTGAAGCGTTGGTATCAACGCTACAGGACAAGGGCATTCCCGCGCCGGTGCAAAGGGTGCTGGTACGCCCCCCGCATTCGCGCATGGGCAAGGCCACCGACGAGGAGCGCAAGGTGCTGAGGGATGCCGACCCCAATATGCGGCGTTACGCCAAACCCTTCGACCCGCGCTCGGCCTACGAGGTATTGAATGAACGCATTGCCGCCAGCCAGAAGCAACGGCAACAGGCCGAAGAGGAAAAGCAGGCACAGGCCGAGCGTGAAAAACAGGCCATGAAACCCAAGGCGCGAAGAAGCAACCGCCAGACTACGACGGAGGCTTTTTTCAAGAGCATGGCGCGCAGCCTGGGTTCCGCCGTGGGCGGTACGGCAGGCCGGAAGTTCCTGCGCGGTGTGCTGGGGTCATTACTCAAGTAGCCATGCCCCTGGTGTCCCGATCCAACCCGAATGCCGTTGGGTATCCGGGCCGGGGTTTAACGCTCCTGCAGACTGAGACGATAAATCAGGATCGCAGCCCTTTGAATGGCGATGGGTATCGAATCGAGGTCGAGCGACTCGTTTGGCGTATGCCCACCCTGGCCGTACGCACCCATTCCGGCCAAACCATCGGTATAGGGCGCCACGAAGGAGATATCCGCCGCACCGCGCCGCGCCGCATCGAGTATCGGCATCGGTTCGCGACCCAGTTCCTGGTTGATCTGTGAAAGCATGTCGCTCAATTGCATATTGCCCTCGGTCGGCGCCATCGCCGGATAACTGTCGGTAAAACTGATGCTCGCATCGGTCAGCGGCAGGTGGCGTTCAACCACAGCCTGCATCGCCGCACGCGCCCTGTCGAGTTGCTCCTGCGAAATAGTGCGCATACCGCCACGCACCACGGCGCGGTTCGGCACGATATTGGTTTTACCAAAAACCCGGCCCTCCGGCGCATCGCAGTCACCACTGACCTCCGTGCCGCCCATGATGGTGCCAGCGTTAAAGGTCAGGTATTCCTCGCCACGGACTTCGTCGTAGAAACCATTGAGTATCCTCGCGGCCTCAAAAATCGCTCCGGCGCCCGTCCGGTCATTGAAGATACCGGCTGAGTGGGCCTGCCTGCCGGTCACTTCGAGACACCAGTTACTCGAACTGCGGCGCGCGATCGTTGCCCATTCCTTACCGTCATAATCGATACCTGCTTCAAAGCCTAACGCGATATCGGCCCACTGGCCGGCCTCAATCAGATCCTTTCTCGAGATACTCAAAGGCTTGCCCGTTTCTTCCTCATCGCCGGTGTACGCAACCACGATCTGTGCGCCATCCAGCACGCCTGCGTGCTGCAAAGCCTTGAGCGCATAGATGATGATGACATTACCCGACTTCATATCCTCGACCCCGGGTCCCATGGCCGTTGAACCCTCGCGGCTAAAGGTCTGAAAAGCCTCGTCCGCTTCGAAAACGGTATCGAGATGGCCGATCAGCAGAAGCTTCTTGCCACGGTCACCTGCATGTTCACCGAACAGGTGGCCGCCACGGCCCATCTCCTCCGGCATGTCGATCCAGCGCGTCTTGAAACCAAGCGCGTCCAGTTCCACTCGCAATACGCCGCCGACGTCTTTCACGCCCTGCTGGTTCATGCTGCCACTGTTGATATTGACCAGTTTTTCGAGCATGTCGATCGCCTCTTCGCTATGGGCTTCGCTCCATTCGACGATGGCCAGTTCTGTGCTGTCCAACGTGGGTGATGCGACAACGGGACCCGCAATAAACACAAGCAGTGCGGATGTAAGGAAAAGAGGGGTTAAACGAATTCGAAGCATGTGAAGTTTTCCTGAAAAGTTTAGAGTTGAATGAAAAAAATACGGAGGAGAATTATTCAGTCGGTAACAGGACCCTGGGACGCGTGTGTTCACGTAAATTATCGAGAATGCGGTCGCTTTTCATCCGGTCCATTTCCACCATACCTTTCACACTTTTTTTGGCAGTCGAGCGGCATCTCGATGATTTCATCCCAATCTATCTGCAACCACATCGATGGAAAAGGGCGATTTGCAGGTGAACTACAAATTTTGCATGTATCCTACATTAAAAAGATTATGCGGCGGCAAAATGCATACAAATTTTCAATAGCAATGAAAATCCCCGCAGCAACAAGCGCACTTTTCAGGCACGGACTGGTATTGTAGATTACTTTTTTAACCGACTGCCTTAAGCAGACCAAACACAGACATGGAAAAATCATGAACCTGAAATCAAGCCTCCGTTATGTAACATTGACCAGTGTCTTTCTGCTGATGCTAAGCGCATGCGAGCAAGCCGCACCACCCACGACTGAGACGACCATGGCGCCGCCAACCGTTGACCCGGCAGTAGAGGCCGCAGCATCTGTCACGCAGATCGCCGACCGCTATTACGAGACGGCACTGGCGCTGAGCCCGGAAATCGCCTATTTCTCCGGGGTCGAAATACCACGGCATGATGGCATGCAGGATAACAGTCCGGCTGCCCTGCAAGCGCTCGAGGCCCTCGAGGACGAGATGCTTGCAGAACTGGAAAGTATCGACGCCGGCAAACTCGAGGGCCGGACGGAATGGATCACCTACGCATACCTGGCGCAGGAACTGCGCTCGTCCAGGGCGCAGCGCGTTTGCCATACCGAGCTTTGGAACGTCAACCAGATGGGCGGATGGCATTCCGGCTACACGCAGATTGCCCAGCTCCAGCCTGTCGGCAGCGCCGATCTCAGGCAGCAATCCATCGCACGCTGGTCCAAAATGGCCGCGTATATCGACCAGGAAACCGACAATCTCAAAGCGGGTCTGGAACTCGGTTACTCGGCGCCCAAAACGGTCGTGCAGCGGGTCATCGACCAGGTCGATGGACTGCTTGCACTCGAGATCGAGCAGTCACCTTTTTATTCCCCCGCCAGCCGCGACGATGACGAGGCATTTGCATTGGCGACCTATGCAATTGTCGCCGAACAGATTTATCCGGCCTTACGTCGTTACCGGGACTTCCTCGCCGGTCCCTACATGATGAGTGCCCGCACGGAACTCTCGGTGACAGCCAATCCCGACGGTTTGGCGTGTTACGAGGCTTCCCTCCAGGCTTATACGACGCTGGCCCGTAGCGGCAAGGAAGTCTACGAACTCGGCCTGGCCACTGTTGCCGCCAACAAGGCCAAAGTCATCGAACTGGGTCAGATCGCTTATGGACTGGATGACTTCAAGGCGATTCTGGACAAGGCCAAGGCCGATCCCGCGGACAGGTTCGCCAACAAGGAGGAATTGCTCGAGTTCTCCCGTGACATGGTGCAACGGGCCGAATCGGAAATGCCGAACTGGGTCGGTAAAATGCCGCAACAGTCTGTGCTGGTCGTTCCCTTCGAAGAACATGAAGAAGGCACCGGCATGTCCGCGCACTATAGGCCCGGCAATGCAGATCGTCCCGGAGAATATCGGATACCGCTCTATAAACCCGAAGACCAGTCACGCGGCAATGCCGAGGCAACCGCCTTCCACGAAGCCTGGCCCGGTCACCACCTGCAGGTGGCGGTGGGGCAATCGGTGGAAGGTCTGCACCCGATCAGCCGGATCATCTGGTTCTCCGGCCCCGGAGAGGGCTGGGCTCGCTATTCCGAAGCCCTGGCCGAGGAAATGGGGCTGTACACCACGACCACCGGACCGATTAAACGCAGGGCATGGCCAGCACGTGGCATGGTGGTCGATCCCGGTATTCACCTGTTTGGCTGGACCCGCGAACAGGCCATCGATTTCATGATGGAATCCGGACGTTTCCCCGAATCCATGGGTGATGAAATGGTTGACCGCATTGCGATCCTGCCCGGCCAGCTGACCGCCTATGACTCGGGTGGGCTGGAAATCCTGGCGTTACGCGGGATGGCCGAAGAAGCCATGGGTGAGGATTTTGATATTCGCGAGTTCCACGACCGTGTACTGGAGAACGGCACGATACCGTTGCTGCAATTGCGCGCACATGTGGTGGCCTGGATCGAGGACTACAAGGCGCAACAATGATTTCAGCGCTGGCGCCGGCGTCTCACTGAAACCATCATGCTCACCGGCCTGTCGGCCGGTTTGCGGGGACCCTCACCGCTCGGTGGGGTTACAAAGGCGTGCTACTTACCGCCCTTGCCGGAGAACTTACCCATGAATTGCCGGTAGTATTGCAGCTCCTCGATGGACTCGCGAATATCCGCCAGTGCCTCGTGAAGATTTTCTTTTTCGTAGTCGTGATACTCGGAGGGCAACCACTCGTTGGCCAGGATTTTGACGGTGCTGACATCCAGGTTCCGGTAATGAAACCAGCTTTCAAGCTCGGGCATCAGGCGATGCATAAACCTGCGGTCCTGGCATACACTGTTGCCGCACATTGGTGACGCGCCCTTTTCGACCCAATCTTTAATGAAGTCAATACAGGCTTCTTCTGCTGCGCGCATCGTATAGCGGCCGAACACGACCCGTTGCCAGAGGCCGGAATCCGTATGGTGCCGGCGGTTCCAGTCATCCATCGCTTTCAAAACGGCCTCGTCTTGGCGGATCGCGCAGACGGGTCCCTCAGCCAGAATATTTAAATCACCATCGGTGATAATTGTGGCAATTTCAAGAATGGTGTCACTAACGGTATCGAGCCCGGTCATTTCCAGGTCGATCCAGATCAATTTTGTTTGTTGCTTAGCGGTCATAACTTCTTTTTCAGTGTTTTGCGCACTATACCGGCCTGCGTTGCTTCGCGCCATGTTCAATTTACCGATGACAGGTACAATAGGCGTATGCCGAATATCAAAATCAATACGTGACAGACAAAACACAAGCAGAGGCCCTGGTATTGGTGTCCTATGGCGGCCAGGGTGTCGTCATGCTGACCGACGGTTCACGCAAGCCGTGCAAGTTCAGACGAAAGGTGGGTAGGCCCTATTGCGGTGACCGGGTCATGGTTGCACCGGCGGATGATGACTCGCTGGTGGTCGATACCATTTTGCCTCGCAAAAATTATTTCGTCAGGACCGATGACCGTTTGCGTCAGCATATCATTGCCGCCAACCTTGACCAGGCCCTGATCGTCGTGGCGCCGCGCCCCCTGCCCTCGCTCGACCTGGTGGAACGTTACCTGCTGGCCGTGCACAGCCTCGGTATTGAACCGGTGATCGTCTATAACAAGACAGACCTCGAAGTGCCCGCCAATGAAACCGCCAACGGCGCCGTGGTACTGTCGCATATGCCGGATTACGAAGCGCTCGGTTACAAGGTCATTCGCACCTCGTGTAAAACCACGCCGGGCATCGAAGGCTTGAGGTCAGTCCTGGAGGACCGCACCAGCATGTTTGTCGGACAATCCGGTGTTGGCAAATCGTCACTGATCAACCAATTGATACCGGATCTGGATATCCAGACCGGCAAGCTCTCAAGCGCGACGGGCAAAGGCGCGCATACCACCACCACCACCAAGCTCTATGAACTCATCGACGGCGGATACCTGATCGATTCGCCCGGCGTATGGGAATACGGCATCTGGAAACTCGAAAATGACCAACTCGCCGCGGGTTTTATCGAGTTCGACACCTGGCTTGGCGAGTGCCGGTTCAACAATTGTCTACACGCATCCGAACCGGGTTGCGCCATCAAACAGGCGGTTGAAAAAGGGCTGATCCGCGACTGGCGCTACCAGTCCTACCTGCGTTTGCTGGAACAGAACGGTTAAATATTCACGTCCGGTAAAACCACCGACATTGCAGTTCGCAAGGCAAAAACACCCCCGCAACCATCGCCATCGTCAAAGTTGATTGATAAGCAGTAAGCGATTATTCAGTTTTATGGTATTCTGGGTCATCATGAGAACTGAAAACCGTTGGAGAAAGACGATGACAAGGATTGTTCTGGCTTTCATGCTGACTTTGGCAGTGCAAGCCGTATGTGCCGATGTATTGATAATTGACGAAGTGCGCCAGGCGGACCACATGAACCTGCCGAAAAACGGGCAGGACAAAGCCACTGTCGAAACAAAATTCGGAACCCCGTTGGAAAAGCTTCCAGCTGTTGGCGATCCGCCTATTTCAAGCTGGCGGTATGACACCTACAGTGTGTATTTCGAATATGACCGCGTGTTGTACACAGTTTTACATCCGGGTGCCGTCATAGAAAAATAGGCAAGGGCTGCGCTTCTGCGTTATCCTTGCGCCCTCCCAAAATTAACGGGGCCTCGGTGGAGGCTCTCAAAGCCCAATGCCTGAATCAGAAGCATCACTGACACCGGAAACGGTGACCCCCGAATTGACACCTGGCGAGCAGCCGACCAGGGAAATTTCCCGCGATGGTGTTGACTATGTCCTTCTGGGCACTGCCCATGTCTCACGCGCCAGTGTAACCGCCGTCACCCAAATGGCAGGTAGCGGCAATTTCGACGCGATCGCCGTTGAACTCTGCCCGGCGCGCCACCAGGCTTTGACGAAGCAACAGCAATGGAAGGACATGGACCTGTATCGCATTATTCGCGAGAAAAAGGCCGGTCTGGTCATGGCCAACCTTGCACTGGGTGCTTACCAGCGGCGTATCGCCGATCAATTTGGCATCGAACCGGGCGCCGAACTCAAGGCCGCCGCCGACGCTGCCGTGGCCCACGATGTACCGTTACAACTGGTTGACCGCGACCTGGCAACCACGCTGAAACGCAGCTATCGCGCCGTGCCCTGGTACAAACGCATCATGCTGACCAGCGGCCTGGTCATGAGTACCGTCAGTTCGGAAGAGATCGATGAAGAGCAGATCGAAAAACTCAAGGAAGGCGATATCCTCGAATCCACCTTTACCGAGTTTGCCGAACAGTCTCCGGAATTATACGAAGCCCTGATCGCGGAGCGTGACCGCTTCATGGCTGCCCGTCTGCGCCAGGAGAACCTGGCCAACGCCGGCAAACGCATCCTGGTGGTGGTCGGCGCCGGTCACCTGGAAGGTCTTGCGAAATACCTGTCCACGGACCAGGCCGACCCTCAGGCCGAGGTAGACAGCCTGTCGCAACTGCCGCCGCCCAATCGCTGGCTTAAATTTGTCCCCTGGGTCATCGCGGCACTGGTATTCACCGGCTTCTGGGTCGGTTTTTCACGCAGCCCGGAGCTCGGCTGGCAACTCGTGACACTTTGGGTGTTGATCAATGGCGGGCTCGCCGCACTCGGTGCATTGATCGCGAGGGGCCACCCATTAACGATACTCAGCGCAATGATCGCCGCCCCGTTAACGTCCCTGAACCCGGCCATCGCGGCGGGCATGGTCACCGGCGTGGTCGAATCCTGGCTACGTAAACCAAAAGTTTCCGATCTCGAAAGGTTACGGGATGACGCCACCACCCTGAAGGGCTGGTTCAAAAACCCCGCAACACGAATTTTGCTGGTATTCTTTTTCTCGAACCTCGGTTCCGCGATCGGAACCTGGGTAGCAGGATTCCAGATTTTCGAGGCCCTGAGCTCATAACGCAGGCGAGATGACCGCTATATCGTTGCCATGCAAATTGGACCCTATCAATTAAGCAACCCCATCGCGCTGGCGCCAATGGCCGGCGTCACCGATCTCCCTTTCCGCCAGCTTTGCCGCGAACTGGGCGCGGGTTACGTCGTCAGCGAAATGGTCAGCTCGAACCCGCAGCTCAAACATACCCGCAAATCCAAATGGCGCAGCAATTTCGAAGGCGAACCGACACCCCGGGCCGTGCAGATCGTCGGCAGCGATCCGGACGTGCTGGCAGAGGCTGCGATCTACAACGTCCGGCATGGCGCGCAGATTATCGATATCAACATGGGTTGCCCGGCCAAGAAAGTCTGCGGCAAACTCGGCGGTTCCGCGCTGTTATCGGATATCGCGCTGGTCGAAGCCATACTCGCGGCAGTGGTCGCGGCGGTTGATGTGCCCGTTACACTCAAAATACGCACCGGACCGGACAGCGGCAATCGCAACGGCCTGGAGGTAGCAAAAATTGCCGAGGACTGCGGCATAGCGGCATTGGCGGTGCATGGCCGTACCCGCGCAGACCGTTTCAACGGCCAGGCTGAATACGAAACCATCCGCAAGATTTGCAGGGCCGTGTCCCTGCCGGTTTTTGCCAATGGTGACGTGACCACCGCCGAACAAGCCAGGCAGGTGTTGGATTACACCGGTGCGGCCGGCTTGATGATAGGACGCGGCGCCCAGGGAAACCCCTGGATATTCAGGGAATTCAATCACTACCTGAGCACGGGGGAGATCTTAGCGCCGCCGCGGGCATCCGAAATCCACACCGTGATGCGCGATCACCTGCAGCGCCTGCACGATTTTTACGGTGAGGACCATGGCGTACAGGTCGCGCGCAAACACATCGGCTGGTATCTGAAGCAACGCCCGGGTTCAAGTCATATATTGTATGATCTAGTGCGGGTACAAACCGCGAAAGAGCAATTCCGGTTGCTTGCACAACATTTTTCCGATCCATCCCAACTGGCAGCTTGAGCACAATGAACTGGAAACAATCTATTTTCAAACCCAAATGGCAAAACAGCAATGCCGATGTTCGTCTCGAGGCGGTGAGCACCGAGCAACATCCGGACCTCATCGCCAGCCTGCTCGAAATCGCCGGCAAGGACGAGGACAAGCGGGTGCGTTGTGCAGCGATCAAGCGGTTGCACCAGTTGGAAAACATTCTGAAACTGCATGGCAGCGAGACGGACCCGGAAGTGAAGAAGCTCCTCGAAGAGCGCATACGGCAACTGGCCTCCTCGTCAAACGAATCCCGGCCTCCGCTGGAGTTTCGCATGCAGGTGGTAGAAACCACCTCCGACCGCGATTTGATAGAACACCTGGCAAGGAACGCCCCTGAAGCGGAGTTGCGACGCGCTGCCCTCGTCAGGGTTGAGCGACAGGGCATACTAGGAGATTGCTGCATCAACGACAGCGATGCCGAAAACCGCAACTTTGCCGCCAGCCGGATCACCCAGCACACGACTCTGAAACGTGTCATTGACGCATTGAGGAAATCCGACAAGTTACTCTATGCAAAATTGCAGGAACGTCTGCACCAGGAATTACTCGAGCAAGCAGACCCCGGCGCGGTGCAAACCGAGGCAGTTCGAATCTGCAGCGCGCTTGAAAAGCAGGTGCTGGACATCGAGGCGCGGGACCTGGCTGAAATCGACAGGCTGCACTCGGCCTGG